>NZ_JAXQGA010000005.1:0-229070 GCF_034438075.1 Acetobacterium sp. K1/6
TGCGTCCCAGTTCCTGATCCTGATATGGAACCGGTTGACTATTATAAAGTCTCAAAGCTTAGTGTTATCGCTAAAGGAGAACCGGGCAGCACATCGTCACCCTGGGAACTGGTGCCACCGTTGCTGGAAGTTTACAGAGAAAGAGGACACCGCAGACTGGCAGCAAGAACCTATGATACGAAGTGTCGCAGTTGTATGTGGGGTTGTAGAATGCCAGTTGAGATCATTGTTGATAATTGGAATCCGAGAGGGCTAAGAAAGTATCGGTTTGAGGTTTCTGTTATGGTCCTTTAAGTTGCAAGCTGCATAAGCCTGGTCCTAACCGTAAGGTGGAAGGTCGGAATGGAATGGTGTACGTAGAGGAAGATTGGGTAGACCAGATGGCAGTAGAGCATCGGGGAGAAGATGAGTAGATCGGTGATAATAATTTGAAGGCAGCTCAAATAATAATCGGCCTTGATGCCTGGCACACTTAACCAATTTGAAAGGTCTTACCAGTGGTAAGAAAGGTAAATAACAATGAAAATAGAAATTTGGTCAGATTATAGTTGTCCTTTTTGTTATATTGGGGAAAGAAAGCTTGCCTTAGCCCTTGAGAAAACAGGTATAACAGAAGACGTTGAGATCGTCTTTTACTCGTTTGAATTAGATCCGAACGCAAAGAAGAGCTATGAAGAGAACATTAATCAATTGCTCGCTAAGAAATATGGGATGAGCATCGAACAAGCAATAGCCGCTAATAATAATATTATCAATGTTGCAAAAGAAGTTGACCTGGAATTCAATTTTGACAAATTGCAGCCGACCAATACCTTTGATGCCCATCGTTTGTCACATTATGCCAAGGAGAAAGGCAAGTTGATGGCATATACAGAAGCTGTGATGAAAGGCTATTTTACCGATTCAGTAAACATTTCAGATTTTGACGTGTTAACTACAATTGCAGGTGAAGTGGGATTAGATAAAACAGAAGCACTACGCATTTTAGAATCATCAGCCTTTGCAAAAGAAGTCAGACAAGATCAGTCGAATGCACATTCGCGCCAAATAAATGGTGTGCCATACTTCTTGTTTAATGGAAAAGAGGTCATAAATGGAGCACAATCAGTTGATACTTTTGTGGCCGTAATTGAAGAATTAAAATAAGTTTAAAAGCGGTTTTAAAGATCGTCAATCTAACAATAAATCTCTGGCAGTCGTTTCCGGCCGGATTTTTGACGGGCAGCTCGGTCAGACTTTTACTAATTGCTAAAATACACAGAAAGCGTCCCTGTCCTAAATGTAGCGAATGGAGCTTGAATAGACCTTGAACAAAATCAGGGATTAAGAAAAGCTAGCCGGAGAACAGAAGGTCATCTTTGTTTTACCAAGATGAGGGATTAAAAATTTGTAAAGAGGGGAGCTAAACGAATGAAATCCAGAAAAGTAAAGACTTGTCTGATCGTGCTGGTCATTCTAATTTTTGGCTTATCGCCGTCGGGAATAGCAGCATTGGAAAAGAGCGAAACAGATCTTGATGCTCAGAATTTTCAGCGAAGTACAAACCCGGAGCTGCTGGAGATGATCGCATGGAAGGGTGCTATTGCCAATAAAGAGACGGGTGAATCCATTGAATTCAACTCACAAGAGGATAAAGATCTGGTGACTCAAAGCACAGAACCCCAACTCGTTTATTTCAATGATGGTACCGGAGAGAAACATTATTATCAGGATATCATTGTCAGTTTGCCCAAAAATGTTGATCAAAGTGGTTCTGGCACAGAAATCAGCAGTCCCAGAACAGATGAAGATAATGTGATTTCGGTGGTACTGGGGATGCGCTATGCCACGGGAGACTTTGGGATATATCAGGTTGTCCGGATCGACGGCGTTTATGTGGATTGGGAAATAACAGATCCAACGGTTCGCCTGCAAGATGTAGAATTAGGATACCGGATTAGCAATGGCATTGGGGTGGAAAATGGTGCCATCAATGAGCTGGTACTATGGGATCTTGAAACAGCATCCAATTCCTACGAAACAGAACGAATTGCTCCTAGTCCATGGTTCCTTCGGACGAAAGACTTTGTTCATTGTCGGACCATTTTCTCGGGAAATTTGATCCATGAAAACGGCGATTCCCGGTCGATAGTATTGGAATATGATTATAGTAATTAAGGAGTGCGAAAATGACGATCAGTATGGTACAACGTAAAAAGAAAATAATGCAGTGGAGTTATACGTTATTAATTTGGGTGATCCCATTTTTATACCTGACCCTGTTCCCTTATCTTTTAAACTACACAAAATATTTAGCCCGGGATGAAATCTCCTTTGGTCCCAATGCCAGCAATTTTTATCAGAATTTATCGGTTTTTATTCTACCCATCGTGTTTAATCTGTTTATTGGTGCGGGCATCTTTATTTTGGGATCCGGCATTAAAAACGATAGCGGTAAGGCGATCCGTGTCGGTTGTATTCTGGGCGTGGTTTATTCATTTTTGATTCTGTTTAGTTATCCCATTTACTTTAATATTGATCTGCCGCTAATATATCAAATCTTTCGGTTGGGAATGTACACCGGGCCAGGGAATCCCAGTTTTATTCTGGTATTCTATGGGTTCTTGCTTTATCGGATTGTAAAAAAAGATCGACCTGACAAATCAGGTCAGTGACGTTGGAAATTGACATGCCAGGTGCACTTAACTTAAGATCATCCGGCTGCATGACAGCCTGATAATAAATTTATAGGAGGAAGACAATGGCATTTGAAGAAAGAAGTTTCAAATCATTTAACGAAAAGGATACAATCCAGGCTTGGATTTATAAGCCAATTCGCAAACCCCGGGGGATTGTTCAAATTGTCCACGGTTTTGGGGAACATTCACGACGCTATCTGCATATGATTCTCAAGCTGAACGAGGCCGGGTTTGTGGTTGCGGCAGATGATCATGTGGGACATGGTAAAACCGCCGCTCAATCGGGAAACTGGAGTGACTGGGGAAATAAAGGCTATCTGACCATGGCAGAAGATGAACACAGCCTGCGCCAATTGGTCCAGGCAGACTATCCCGAACTGCCTTATTTTATGTATGGTCACAGCATGGGCTCGATGATTGCTCGATCTTATGCGACAATTTATGGGGAAGGCATTGATGGTTTGCTGCTCTGCGGAACCTCGTCGATTTTTCCGAAGACTCAGGAGTTGGCGGCAGCGCTGCAAAAGTGCATCGAAGAAGGCAAAGGCGAAGAAGTCGATCCGAGCTACTTAGGCGTTCTTTTTGAATGGATGACTGGCCGCATCACTAATCCCCTGACCCCCAATGATTGGATTGCTGGCGATCCGGATATCGTTGCCGATCATGCCAGTGATCCCTTCAACAATTTCACCAGTCCGCCGAATATCCGCTCAACCTACGATTTTATCATGATGATTGATAGCATTATCGGAACCCAATGGGCCGAGAAAGTTCCGGCTGCCATTCCGGTTTATAATATTGCCGGTGATCAGGACCCTGTCGGTCTTTACGGAGAAGGTGTCTATGCGGTGTCAAACTGGCTGGCAGATACCGGAAATCAGGTCAAGACAAAGATTTATTCCGGCTATCGTCATGAAATCCACAATTATCGGGATATTCGTGACGCGGTCGAAGACGGCATGATCGACTTCATCAATGCGATCATTGCGACGAAGGAAAGCTGATTTACACGGCAGAAGTGTGATTGTGAGGGAATAAGATGTTTATAATCCACAGTACCAGCCATACTTAACTTAGTTGAAAGGTCTTACCTTTGGTAAGAATGACGAGGTAAAACGGGCAATATTATATAACTTTAAAAGTATCAGGTAATGACCGCAACAATCTTGATTCAATTAAGTATCCAATGGAAAGGAAACCGTAAACATGACTCAACAAACCAACAAAACCGATTTTGATTTACTACTGGCGATGCGCCATGATAATGGTGCGGATTTTTGGGCAACTCCGGATGGTCGTCTCGGCATTGAAAAACCAATCAGCACCTTGACAGCTTTGATGATCATCAGTGAATTAAATATTAGTGAAGATTCTGAGGCGTTGCGAGGGGCTGCGGATTTGGTGCTGGCAGCAATCAGGGAAGATGGTCGGGTGCGGATTGCGCCAAAAGCTGCCATCTATCCCTGTCATACAGCACATGCGGCAGCAGCCCTTTGTCGTAATGGTTATGCCGAAGACAAAAGGGTTCAGTCGATCTTTACCTGGCTCTTAGCAAATCGATTTAAAGATGGCGGATGGCGGTGTAATAAATTCATTTATGGTCGGGGTCCGGAAACGGAATTTTCAAATCCCAATGTTACACTTCTGGCCTTGGATGCCTTTCGATTTTCAAAAAAATATCTGGACAGCAAAGAACTGGACGACGCGGTAGAAACCCTTCTTGATCATTGGACTGTAAAAACACCAGTGGGTCCCTGTCATTATGGAATGGGAAGCTTGTTTATGCAGGTTGAATATCCATTCTTAAGGTATAATCTTTTTTATTATACTTATGTGCTGTCTTTTTACCCAAAGGCCCAACAAGATCAACGGTTTAAAGCAGCGTTTGAAGCACTTAGCCAAAAACTGGATGATCAACAGATGTTGAAAGTCGAACATCCTAACCGAAAAATCAGTCATTTTAGGTTCTGTCAAAAAGGATGTCCTTCTGAATCCGCCACCAGCAGATACGGTGAAATCGTCAAAAACATAACCATCAGACCGGTTTAAATTATTGGTGAAAAGATGTCGGTTCAAGAAAGTATGCATGTTTAAACAAATTAAAAATCATGGGCTCATAATGACAATTTTAAAAACGATATACCTGGCTGGTATCGTTGAGATTGATAAAAAGAGACAAGCTTTGACAGATTCAGGTCCAATGTCTAGAATTATCCGATCAAAATATCAGGACAAGCCACTGTTTTTTATGGTTGAACGAATGATTTCTTTCATTGTCGAGATGCCAGCGTCTTTATGAACATAATTTGCGGCTCCCAGTTCAAGGCACTCTTTGATTTCGTCAAGATCACTAATTGATGAAATCATAATAATGATGAAATCTGGATTCAGATCGAGTAAAATTTCGATCAGTTCTGTTCCAGAGTGACCAGGCATGTTGATATCGAGAAAAATGAGGTCAGGGTAGCTTGTCGTGTCAAGATCAGCTAAGAGTTCATCGCCACTGGCATATTCCTTCACAACAGACAGATTAAGTTCCTGGCAGATATTATGAAGAATTTTTCTTGAAAAAATACTATCATCAGCAATAGTGCATGTTAATTTTTGAATGTCCATTCAGATTATCTCCTTTTAAACACGATCATTCTGGTTGATTGAACGATTACTGTCGATATCACATTCAGTATTACAATTTTTTTTTCGAATTGATGATACCGGAAACTCGCCCTGAAACAGAATACCAATGCGTACCAAAAAAGCTCCTAATAAGATATAGCCCATTAATGATTGAACAAGAATGACAATATGTCCAATATAAGAAGTAGGATTCGCATTAATCTCACCAAAACCAAGGCCCGTCATGACAATGACTGAAAAATAGAAAGACCTAATTAAAACAAGAAAATGATTGCTTGACTGATTAATAACCAGATCATTAGTAAAGTGTGGGAAAATAGTATAAATTAGAGCAAAACCCAAAGTAGTTGCCAGAAACACTAAAATTAAACGAATCGTTGATGAACCATAATCGGTAATCCACCAGAAAAACTTGACTACCGGATTGATGATGGAATTACCTAAACTTTTTAAAAGTTTGAAAAAATTAACTATGGGGTTATGTTTGAATGTTTTTATATAGTCTGCGGTTGCAAGTTTTTTTTCTTCATACCAGTTTTCCCACCAGATACGGCGGATGTTACATTGGAAGCTTGACAATAAGACTGGCTCGATTCTACAACTGCTTAGCCCAACACCGGTAAAATTAGTTTTCCGATCATAATAGCAATCCCAAAATATTGTTTCGCCATCGACGGAAATGGCAGAGAAATCAGTATCATACATCTGTACATTTTTCATATCACATCCGAAAAAATCAGAATAGGTAAACGAACTGCCGGTTAAGCAAGTGTCATAAAATGAAACATGAAGGAAATTGGCATAATCTGCTTGAGTATGAGCCATGTAGCTTTGATGTATTTTACTTTTAGAAAAGTTTGCGTAACGTAAGTCACAATGATTAAAACGGGTCGTGACAAAATTACCATCGGTCAGGGTGGCCTGAACCATACTGCATTCCTCGAAGGTTGCGCCAAATGCTTGAACCTTATCGATTTGACACGAATCAAAGACGCAGTTTTTAAAGACTGATTCGGAAAAGTTGGCATCACAAAAAGAAATCTTGCGAAAGTTAAATCCGGTCAATTCAATAGAGGTGAGTACTTTGTGATCAAAATTTATTGATAATTTTCTGTTTCTCCGGCGGAAAGTGTTCCAATCATTGCTTTTATTCTGTTCAATACAGTCAAGCAAATATAAAAAAATATCAAATTCATTATTTTGATCCATAAAGATGACCTCGCTATTCGTATGATTCTTGGAAGCTTTGCTCTCCTATTTTTTAAGGAGAGTACTTAATAAATACCCCGGATCCATATGAATAACCAAGAAGGGGAAATTTTGTTAAAAATCTGACGCAAATTTTAAAATACGCTGCAAATTTATAGATTATAAGGTTTGAATTTATATAATAAGATAAAAAAAATACAAGCGGATTAGTTTTGTCAGCGAAATTGACGGACAGATTAAGGTGATGTTCGCACTACTTTCGCAAGGAATTTTGATCGCGATCGGGTTTACACGTTAATTGACAAATTCTTAAGAGAAGAAGCTTAATTTAGAAAGAAGGTATCAATTGAAATTAAAAAAGCGGATTATTATTTGGCTCATCGTGGCTATAATTCTAACCGGTTTACCAATTGGAGTGGTCGCAGCCAGTCAAGGCATTCACAGTTATAGTCAAGTCAATGATTTAGATTATGATGCTAAGATTGATGACCAAATCGTTATCATTTATCAGAATGAAGGCACGATTAAGGATCTGGGGCTGACGACGAATCAGATTGAAGCCGGCGAAAAACTAAATGATCAGGTTGATATTATCAAGGTCAAGGATGGAAGTCAGGCTGATGCGCTGGTTTTAGAGCTTTTAAAGAATCCCCATGTGCTGGCTGCTCAAAAAAATGCTTACCTCAAATTAGCGAGCCTACCAAATGATCCAATGTTATCCGAAGCCTGGCAATTTGAAGCAATCGGCGCCGATAAGACCTGGGATCAGGTTAACAATAAAGAGTCAGTCGTCGTCGCGGTCCTTGATACCGGTCTTAATACCAACCACCCGGATATCATCGGCAAGTCTGTCGACGGTTATGATTATGTCATAGGACAAACGGCGACAATCGATGAGGTTGGCCATGGCACTGCGATCAGTGGCTGTATTGCGGCGATTGCCAATAATGAGATTGGCATCACCGGAGTGGCCGGCATCGCGGATATTAAAATCGCTCCATACCGGGTTGGGGGTGAAACGGTCGATGATTACGAGGTCAATCTGGGTTATGCCTGTGCCGCCCTTTATCATGCGGCCAATCGCCCCGAGGTGCGGGCGATCAATATGAGCTTTGCGGGATATGAGGTGTCGCCGGTTTTGGAGACGGCCATCGCTTATGCGGCCAGTGCGGGTAAGATTTTAGTGGCGGCTTCCGGAAATGATGGCGCCGTTCCAGAAAAAGCTGGGAAAATTACGATACCTTCTGCCTATGACGGGGTCATTTCGGTCGGTGCCACGGATCGTGACAATGTGATTGGCGATTTTTCCCAGTATAACGAAAGGGTTGATCTGTGTGCACCAGGTGTTGAGACTACGACTCTGTGGGCTCAGGATAATTATATCACGGAGTCCGGGACATCCCTTTCATGTCCCGTTGTAACGGGTGCCTGTGCGGTTCTGGTGGCAGCGGATGCAACGCTTTCGGCAGCTGAGGTCGAGGCGGTGTTAAAAGAAACAGCCATCGACCTGGGTGTAAGCGGTCGTGACGATCACTATGGTTATGGTCTGATTCAACTGGATCAAGCTCTGGCCCAGGTCATATCGAAAGATCCCGTGGTGAACACCGCCTATCGTACCCATGTTCAAAATGACGGCTGGCAGGCGCTGGTGAACAATGGTCAAATCAGCGGCACCGCGGGTGAAGCCCTGCGCTTAGAAGCCATTGAACTGAACGCCAGTGCCAGCAACTACGATATCGGTGTTCGGTATCAAACCCATGTTGAAAATCAGGGTTGGCACGATTTTGTGGAGAATGGTGAAGTAAGCGGAACCGAGGGTGAATCGCTACGTCTGGAAGCCATTAAAATTGTGTTAATCGGGGCAGATGCCGATCTTTTTGATGTTTACTATCAGGTTCATGTCCAGGATGTCGGTTGGATGGATTGGGCAAAGAATGGAGAGCCAGCCGGAACCGAAGGTTTTGGTTACCGTCTGGAAGGGATTAAGGTTCAGGTGGGAGTAAAAGGAAGTGAAGTGCCGGGGAAAGTGGAACGCCCATATCTTAAACAATAAGTTGGATTTCAGTTGAAGTTCAGTCAATCGATTAGCTGTGACCCTGGGATCTCTTGTCTTAAAAACAGTGCCATGCCTTTTCACAAAAAATAATTTTTAAAAAAAGGAGATGAAATGAAAAAAATCAAAACAACTCAAAAGATAGTCCTGTTTATGTCTATACTATTGATGGTCAGTTTAGCCGGTTGTGCGAATTCAAATGCCGGAAAAACGGTTAAACCGAGTGTGTCCGAGGACTATTATGGTGCCATTAATTATGACCTGCTAGCGGAAAAAAAGATTCCGCCAACTGAAGGATCGTGGTCCTTCTTCTATGAATTGGGTGAAAAAACATCAGTCCAGCTTCAAGAGATTGTCACCGAATTGTCAAATAGCAAAGAAACCTATCCCAAGGGCAGCAGTGAACAAAAAATAAGTGATTTGTACGACTGTGCCATCGATCTGGACAATCGTAACGCTCAGGGTCTTAAAGCCGTTACACCCTATCTGGAGCAGATTGAATCAGCCCGGAATCTGGAAGAATATCTGGATGGACTAATCGCTTTATCAACAATTGGCCAGTCCAGCTTGATTAATTATGGTTATTATCAGGATGACATGAATTCGGATACAATGATGGTTGGATTCGAGTCGATGGATGATTTAATTGGCAAAGAATACATGGAAAACGATTCAATGCAGGCGTATTGCGACGCCTATAAAGAGTATATCCAGGATATGTTAGTTCTTGGCGGTGAAGAAAAAGAGGCAGCCGGGACAAATGCCGAAGCAGTGTATGCCTTTGCCAGCACGGTGGCCGCACAGGCCTTGGCACCGGAGGAGTTTTATAACCCGGATCGCTACTATAATGTCTATAGCTATGAGCAGCTGCTGGCCCTTTACGGTAATATAAATATGCAAAAGTATCTCGAGGCTCAGGGGCTTTCTCGTGAGGATCACTACGTTGTTTTTGAAGTGGATGCAATAAAACAGATCAATGCGATGTTTACCGAAGAAAACCTGCCGGTACTGAAGGAGTATACAAAATTTGTTGTATTAAATGATCTGGCCGATTATGCACCGGTTGATTATCGGGATCTTAAGCTCAATATGGAAATGAAACTGGATGGCTCTACTGAGAAAAAAACCGACGAGCGGTTGGCCTTTGACGAGGTGGAAACGTTTCTTCAGTGGGAATTCGGAAAGATCTATGTCGAAAAGTACTTTGATGAAAAAGCCAAGCAGGATGTTAAAACCATGGTTGCAACGCTCATCGAAGAGTACAAAGAAATCATCAACAGTCAGGATTGGATGAGCCCGGAGACAAAACAAAAAGCCATTCTGAAGCTGGATACCATGGATTTAAAAATTGGTTATCCGGATCAGTGGAGTACTATCGGCGAATATCTCCAGGTGAGTGCGAAAGAAGAAGGTGGTAGTTATCTATCAAATGTGATTGAACTTCGGAAGGCGAACAGGCAATTTGACTATGATGAATATAAAAAGGGCGTCAATCGGGAGCAATGGTATATGACACCCCAGGAAGTCAATGCTTATTACAATCCGGCCAATAATGAAATCGTCTTTCCAGCGGCCATCTTGCAGGCACCATTTTTTGATGAAAATCAAAGTAATGGTAAAAATCTCGGTGGGATCGGTGCCGTCATTGCCCATGAAATCAGTCATGCTTTTGATAAAAGCGGATCTTTATATGATGAAAAGGGCAATTACAATATCTGGTGGACGGACGCAGAATATCAAAACTATGACACCTTGTCACAGAAAATCATTGATTATTACGGTAACTATACCATTTCTACCGGAGATGCTGTTGATGGCACCCTGACCCTGTCAGAAAATATTGCTGATCTGGGGGCCTTGTCCACGGTCACAGCGGTGGCCGAAAAACAGGGCGAATCGCTGGAAGATGTTTACACCAACTGGGCAACGATCTGGGCCAAACTCACGACTCAGGATCTCGAAAAGAATTATTTGCTGAGCGATGTGCATGCACCGGCATCAGTACGCGTCAATGCCGTGCTCAGTTCAATCGATGCATTTTATGACATCTATGGGATTAAAGAAGGTGATAAAATGTATGTCGCTCCAGATAAACGGGTAGCGATCTGGCAGACAAAAGCAACGAAGTAATTTTGCTCTGCACGAATAAGGCAAATCATAAAAAAAGAATCAATTTCTCGTATGGTTTTGATAATATTTCTATAAGTGAATCGTAATATAAAACTGACAAAACCAACACCAGTGGACAGCAGGTCAGGCAATTACCCTTAAGATATTGGTTTAAAATGAACCACAGGGAGGCTGTAAATGGAAAATAAAATAACAAAAAGAACGGATCTGTTGGATCGGAAAGGGCATGTAATCAAGCCCGGCTATGCTACGAAAATGCTATATAACTATAACAAAGAGAATATTAAAGCCCATCCCTTCGCACTGAAGGAATGGGACTTTTATCAAATCTATTGCGGTGATTACATTCTTAAGATGACCATTGGCAACATTTCATATATAGCTAATTTTTCGGCTGAACTTTTTAATGTGACAACAAAGGAGAGTTACTCATTTTCAAGAATGAAGCCCTTGCCGCTAAAAAGCATTGTACTGCCAAATGACCCGGAGCAGCCGAGTCTTATTCGGGTTGAAGGTAAAGACTACACCATGAGCTTTGAAGTGCAGAAGACGCATCGGCAGCTAAAGCTGACGGCCAAGGACGATAAAATTGGGGCCATTAATATCGATATTGTCCTAAACAACGACATCACTAATGAAAAAATGGTGATTGCGACACCCTTTGCCAAAAAGACAAAATTTTATTTAAACTGTAAAGAAAATTATTTTGGCGGAAAAGGGATCATCGCGTTTGGCCAGCGACGGGTTGAACTTAATGAGAATAGCACCGCAGTCCTTGATTGGGGCAGAGGGGTGTGGCCTTTTTCACAAGAATGGTTTTGGGGCAACGGTTCAGCCATTATTGAAGGCAACCACTTTGGATTTAATATTGGCTGGGGATTTGGTGATTTAAAAAACGCTTCGGAGAATATGTTTTTCTGGAACGGGAAAGCTTATAAACTAGGCAGACTTCATACTGAAATTGACACGACGGATTATATGAAACCCTGGAAATTTCGTGATGAAGAGGGGAAGTTTCAGTTTGTGATGACACCAATTTACGATCAGGTGACGGATACTAAAGTTGCATTTATTCAAATGTACTGTCATCAGTTATTCGGTTCTTTTGACGGAGTTGTGATGTTGCCAGACGGTAAAAAAGTTATCATAAATAATCTGTTGGCATTTTGTGAACATGCGAAAAACAGATGGTAGATAAGCAAAAAAGAAGGTGACAGAATGCTGCTGATAGTGCTTGGCTCAACTTAACGTATGGGTTTAACTATTAATTTAGAAAGTAATTTTTTAAAGACGTTTTGTTTGTCATATTCCATGTTGTATAGTTTGAATTGACATTCAAAACGTCTCGCTGTTATTGCTTGTTTTTCACCAAATTATTTAGTTCAGCAGCTTTCTTTTTAGCATCGAACCTTGCGTACACATAGAAAGCAATGGTGTGAAGCACAAGAGAAAGGATCAGCGATGCCTCATATCACCTGTCACTTAAAAAATTACAGCTTAAACAAATCGGTGCTGAGATACTTTTCGCCACGGTCCGGGAAGATCACCACAATCAGACCGGAATCAATTTTTTTAGCCACTTCGGTAGCGGCATACATCGCCGCACCACTGCTCATGCCGACAAAGATGCCTTCTTTTTTGACAATTTGACGGGCAAAATCAAAGGCGATCTCCGATTCAACCATGATATGTAAATCAATCTCATCGGGTTGATAGATGGCCGGAACAATAGCTTCTTCCATGTTTTTAAGACCCTGGATGTAATGACCAAGCACCGGTTGGGCTTCTACAATTTTCACATCCGGATTGTGCCGACGAAGTCCCATGCCAACGCCCATAATGGTGCCGGAGGTCCCTAAAGAGGAAACAAAGTGGGTAACCTTGCCTTGCGTCTGTTCCCAGATTTCCTCGGCTGTGGTGGAATAGTGGGCGAGCTTGTTATAGTGATTGCTGAATTGATCCGGATTAAAATAACGCTCCGGATAGGCGGCAACTAATTCCCGCACCTTACGAATTGCACCATCGGTTCCTTCGGTCGGTGAGGTCAGCGTGACGGTCGCACCAAAGGCTTGAATCATTTTACGGCGTTCAATCGAGACCGCTTCGCTCATGACGATTTCCAGCTGATAGCCCTTGACGGCAGCGATCATCGCCAAACCAATCCCGGTATTTCCACTGGTCGGTTCGATAATGATCATGTCTTTGGTTAAGACACCTTCGGCTTCAGCCTGCTCAACCATTTTAAGGGCAATCCGATCCTTAATACTGCCAGTTGGATTAAAACCTTCGAACTTCGCCAGGATTTCCACATTAGGGTTAGGATTTAAATGATTAATCCGAACCATCGGGGTATTACCGATGGTTTCTAAAATATTATTATAAATAAGTTTCTGCAATTGAGTAGTCCTTTCTATTGATAGAATTAGTGCATAACTTATTATAGTACAAAAATAAAGTGAAATACAATCATTTTCAGAACCGTTTGAGTGAAACGAATTGGACAGGAAGATCTGAGCGCGCTTAAAATTTAGTTACACTTAAATTAGCTGATTGATTAATTTTTACTAATATGTTATGATAACGTTAACAAAACCTGATCAGAAGCGAATACAAAAATGACTTGGTTGCTCATTTTTAGATTACGAGGAGGTAATGAGATGTTTCAGGGCGGTTATATGGGAAAAGTGTTGCGAGTAAACCTCACAACAAAAACAGTATCGGTTGAAGATTTGCCGGAAAAGATTGCCAGAGATTATATTGGCGGCGCCGGTTTTGGGGTGAAATACCTCTTTGATGAGGTCCCCGGTGAGGTGGATCCCCTGGGGCCCGATAACAAGCTGATTTTTGCGCCGGGTCCTTTGAGCGGGACCTCGGCACCCTGTGCCAGCCGGATCGCGGTAACGACCAAATCCCCCTTGACTGGGGCAGTGGGAATGTCTTTGTCTGGGGGTTATTTTCCAGTTGAACTGAAATTTGCTGGCTACGACGTGCTAATCATTGAGGGAAAATCAGAAACCCCGGTTTATCTTCATATTAAGGACGATAAGGTGTCGATAAAAAATGCCGAAAAAATTTGGGGGATGGATACGCAGATCACTCAGACGATCATCAAGCAGGATGTGAATGATCAGAACACTCGGATTGCCTGTATTGGCCAAGCCGGGGAAAATCTGTCGAAGATGGCGGCGATTATTAATGAGCGTCGGGCCTTTGGTCGTAAAGGTGTGGGCGCGGTGATGGGCTCAAAGAATCTAAAGGCCATCGCTGTAAGAGGAACTCAGGATGTGCCCATTGCCAACCCTGAAGCCTTTGCGGCGGCCCGTAAGTTCATGCTGGGGGCCATGAAAGATAGCCCTGTTTTATATCCCGAGTTTTCGAAGCTGGGGACCCCAATGGTAGTGGATGCCACCTCCGCCATGGGGATGTTTCCATCTGAAAATTTTCGGACCACCGGCGAAAAAGATTATTCGACTTCCATTGGGGTCGAAGCCAGCATAAGCCGTAACAAGGGCAACGAACATTGTTATGGTTGTCCGGTAGGTTGTACCCAGCTGAAACTGGCCAAGGGTAAACGCTATGAAGGTGGAATGTCGGATCCTGAATACGAAACCTACTACAGTCTTGGCGGTGTGGTAGGGGTAGAAAACGTCGATAGCATCATTTATAATGATATGATATGCGACAAGTATGGCTTAGATACTATGTCAGTGGGGGTCACCATTGCCTTAGCCATGGAGCTTTTTGAGCGCGGATTACTCAGTGAGAAAGACACGCAAGGGTTTGATTTACGCTTTGGAAATCATGAAGTAGTGACTCAGTTGATTGAAGAAATTGCCTTTCGACGAGAAGGACTTGGAGAGCTGCTTTGCGATGGCTCACGGGTTATGGCACAAAAAATTGGCGGCGGCGCCAGTGATTTTGCCATGCATATCAAAGGATTGGAGTTGCCAGCCTATGATCCCCGGGGTGCTAAGGCTCATGGTCTGAATTTTGCCACCAGTTATACGGGAGCCGACCATAATCGGGGTTATGCCTTTCAGGAGATATTTGGGATTCCGGTACCTCAGGCCTATGATCGCTTTGCCGTGGTTGGCAAGGGTTGGCTGACCAAATGGAATCAGGATATCCGCTGTGCCACCACTGATTGCCCCACCATGTGTGGCTTCTTGATGGATATGGCACTGCCGGCCATTGCTGAGCAAAACACTGCTGATCTTGTCAGCAGTGCCAGCGGTCTCGTCCTGACTAAAGAAGATGTCGGCAAGGTTGGGGAGCGGGTTAATAACCTAGCTCGGGTCTATAACATTTCAGCCGGTTTTACCCGGGCGGATGATAACTTTCCCAAACGAATCATGGAAGAAGCCATCAAAGAAGGCGGCTCCAAAGGACAATTGATACCCGAAGCTGATCTGGAAATCATGCTCAACGAATATTATGATGCCAGAAATTGGAGCCAAGACGGGGTACCGACTCGAGAAAAATTAGCCGAACTTGATCTGCCTGAAGCTGTAACACTGCTTGAAAAACGGAATATGTTATAGAAAAAAAGAATGATTGGAAAAAAATGATTGCGATACATATCACCACCATCATGGGTTTAAAAGCTCTGATGGGTGAAAAAAAAGACCAGACCATCGTGCTTTCAGAGGGTGATACAGTTCGGGATGCCCTGAATCAACTTTGTAACAGCTATGGGTCAGCATTAAATAAACGACTTTTTGATGACACCGGAGCGCTTAATACGGGGATTGCTGTTTTTGTAAATGGCTGTGTGATCCATGCTTTAGCAGGGCTTGATAGCAGCTTGAAAAATGATGATACGGTATTAATTTTTCCGCCGGTGGGCGGGGGATGAGCGAAAAAGAGGTCAGCTTGCTGATCTCTTTTTTTTTTGACTTTAGTCTGTTGAGCACGCAAAGTGGGCAAAACAATAAACCACCTGCTATGCGGGTGGTGGGCAAAAGGGTTATACCCAAAAATCACCTTTCCATGTAAGATAGAGATGTTCAGGCTCTATCAAAAGTAAGGAAAGGTGATTTAATGGCAAATAAGACAAATAGTCTATCCCATACAAAATGGATGTGCAAATATCATATTGTATTTACATCTAAGTATAGACGAAAAATAATTTATAATCAATACCGGGAAAGTATTGGTGAAATATTAAGGCAATTGTGTAAATACAAGGGAGTTGAGATTATTGAAGGGCATCTGATGGCAGACCATGTGCATATGCTGGTCAGTATTCCGCCCAAAATAAGTGTGTCTCAATTTATGGGATACCTCAAAGGAAAAAGCGCATTGATGATATTTGACAAACATGCAAATTTGAAATATAAGTTCGGAAACAGACATTTCTGGGCGGAAGGATATTATGTTAGCACGGTTGGGCTAAATGAAGCAACAATACGGAAATATATCGAAGAACAAGAAAAACATGATATAGCATTGGATAAATTGAGTGTGAAGGAATATGAAGACCCCTTTAGGGGATAGCTGGTAATACGAAAGCTCCTTTAGGGGCAAGCAAAAGTGGCAAAGGCAATAGAGCCTGAACGAAGTGAAGGCCAGCGTCTTGAGGCGCCGGCCGGTAACAGAGGCTTATAGCCTCAGAGCAAACCACCCGTTAGACGGGTGGTGCTGATAGTTAGTACATGATTAGAACCTCAGCAAAGCAATAACACTTTCTCAGAAGCGCGTTTTTTAACTGAGAAATCATAACAATCACGATAAGATTTTTATCTTATTGCTGCTTAAATTATTCTTATCGGGTAAAATAATAGAAAGTGAAATCAGAAAAATGGTTATCCATGAGACAATGAAAGGCAGAAAACGATGAAAAATGAAAATATTAAAACCTTAAAGTACTTCTTGAAAGACGATATTCGACAGGAAACTGATTTTAAAAGGACCGATCAGAATATGGGCGTCCCAGCCCCGCCGATTGAAAAACCATGTCCATTGGATGCAAAGAAAATACCTTTAATTGAGCCTGAAGCGGTTAAGATCGGTGAAGTGTCTTTAAAGACAGCCATTTTACGCCGAGAATCACGGCGTAGATTTAGCAATGAAGCCTTGTCCATTGACGAATTGTCATTTCTTCTCTGGGCCACCCAGGGAGTTCGCAAGTGGCAACAGAAAAATGCTCTGAGAACCGTTCCCTCAGCGGGAAATCGTCATGCCCTGGAAACCTATCTGGCGGTATTCAATGTGGACGGCCTGGAAACGGGAATCTATCGGTACTTGCCGTCCCAGCACCAATTAGTTCTAGAATTATCACCGGATCATCTCAAAGAAAGGATGACAGAGGCGGCATTAAATCAAAAATTTGCCGGATCAAGTGCCGTTACCTTTATCTGGACAACCATTTCCTATCGGATGGAATGGCGCTATGCTGAGGCCTCATACAAGGTAATAGCTTTGGATGCCGGACATATCTGTCAAAACCTCTATCTCGCCTGCGAAGCCATTGGTGCCGGAACCTGTGCCATCGCAGCTTATGATCAGCAAGCTGCCGATCGCCTCCTTAGTATAGATGGCGAAGATGAGTTCGTCGTTTATATGGCACCAATTGGGAAAGTTTGATGATGGTATACAAGATCCGCTTCTTATGCAGTTTTGGTCTCCTTCTAGCATCGACGATATGTTATAATTAATGAGTAATATTTTTGAGATTGAGATTGTGGGGGAATAAATGGAACAGGTAAATACAGTAATAGAAATGAATCAACTGATTAAGACAAATGACATGTTGCTGGCATATTTTGGCAGTAACACTTGTGGCGTGTGTCGTGACCTGCAGCCAAAAATTAATGCGATGATTGATCGCTATCCAAACATTCGGGCGGTTAAGATTGATGTGCAAAACTTGTCGGAATTATCGGCTAGTTTTCACATCTTTTCAGCTCCGGTTGTGATGCTGTTCATTCAAGGTAAAGAAACAGTAAGAGAAGCTGGTATTATTAGTCTGAACAGTCTCGAAGAAAAAATCTCCAGATACTATCAGCTTTTTTATTTGGAGGCGACGCAATCGTAGTATAAAAGATCGGTGACTGTTTGATAAACGATGGTTTTGTTATTAAAAAGAAGGCATCTCTTTTACCGAAGTAAACACTTTAACTAGGGTTATTAACACAACCAAATTTTGCAACTAGGATTGAAAAAACCGGGTATTTAAGTTAAACTTAACAAGTAAAGTGAATCAACGCAGAAACTGGAGACAAAATGGAAATCAGCAATAAAATAAAATGTAATATTAAAGATACCGCCCTGATCTTCGAAGGTGGGGGAATGCGTGCCAGCTATACCGCTGGATTTTTGAATAATCTATTGGAAAACCATCTTTATTTCGACTATGTTGCTGGAATATCGGCTGGCTCAAGCCATAGTGTTAATTATTTATCCCGGGATCCTGAAAGAGCTCGACGCTCTTTTGTGGAAATCGCCCAAGATCCTAATTTTGGTGGCTGGAAGTCCTTTTTAAAAGGTGATGGATTTTTCAGATCCCAATATCTTTACGAAGAAACATCTCTACCTGGCGGGGTTCTGCCGCTGGATTTTGAAACCTTTATGGAGAATCCCGCCCAATTGCGAATAGGAATGTTTGAACGCAGTTTAGGAAAAGTTATTTATTATACCAAGAATGATATTAAAGATATCAAAGATCTAATGAAAATTGTTCGGGCATCCTCCTCACTGCCTATTTTTATGCCACCAACCCATTATGACGGTCAGTCCTTTGTTGACGGCGGATTGGGTGGAGGCATTGCCCTGGATATTGCAAAACAAGACGGATATCAGAAATTCTTTGTTGTGTTGACGCGGGAAAAAGGTTATCGAAAATCCCCGATTAGGTTTAAGCGATCCATCAAAGCTTATTATCATAACTATCCCAAGGTGGCTCGGGCGATGCTGCGACGCCATGTGATTTATAACAAGACCTTAGATGAATTGGAAGCCCTGGAGCGCAAAGGACAGGCTTTTCTGGTTTATCCGGAGACCATGCCAGTGTCAAACCGTGAGATTGACTTTGAGAAACTTTTCCAAAGCTATCAGCTCGGCTATGCACAGGGAAAACGGGATGTTCCGGAATGGAAACACTTTCTAAAAATCGACTAAAAATCTCAACGCGCTTTTATAAAATAGGAAAGCTAAGTTATTTCATTTTAAAAGAACACCAGGACTCTTGTCTTGACGATTTGATTAAGATACAATGAAATCAAGTTTATCTTTCAATTATAAATAAGGAGTTCTTACCTTGAACAATATAACAAAAGATACAAAAAAAACAATTATATATATCACCGGAGTATTTTTTGTCCTCAGTTTGGTGTATTTTTTGATCACTCTGGTAATCCAGATTAATATCGACACCGTTCAAAAAAATGAAATTATGACACAGGAAGAACAATTGGTCGATGTTGAGAAAACCATTGTCGCTAATAATGTCAATCGGCTGGTAACTGATCTGTTGTACGTCACCGATGCCTTGAAATTGGGTGATAACGCCCGCGGTGACTATAGCGATGTTGAAGATCACTGGTTGGCCTTTTCAAACCGCAAAATGATCTATGATCAGATTCGCTTTATCGATGTAGATGGCAATGAAGTGATTCGGGTAAATTATGCCGATACCGGTGCCACTCTCGTTGACAGTGATGATCTCCAGAACAAGGCAGACCGCTATTATTTTACCGAAACAATTGATCTGGATGATAATCAGATCTATGTCTCAAAACTGGACTTAAACATGGAAAATAATCAGATTGTGCAGCCTATTAAACCGATGATTCGCTTGGTAACACCATATTATGACACGAACGGCCAACTGGAGGGAATCGTTGTGCTGAATTATTCTGCCGTTGATATGCTAAGTCAAGTGGGAAAAATTTCTTCCACCAGTCAGGGCAATATTTTTATGCTCAATGCCGATGGGTATTGGCTTTATAATAGTGGTGATGGTAGCAAAGCCTGGTCATTTATGTATGATAATCGACAGGATGAAAGCTTTAAGAACGATTTTCCCGATATCTGGCAGACTATTCAGACAAAAGAAAACGGTTCTCAGATTTCCGATGCAGGCGTCTTCAATTATACGAAAATTCTGACGGATGATGAATTTGCATTAGACAGCGACCATTCCCTGGTTTTGGGATTGGGGGATTGGACCATTATTTCATATATTTCGCCGGATACTGAGGATGGCAAGTTGTTAACAGGTAGTTTGTTTGATACCGTCCTACTGGTCTTAAAAAATAATCTCTTTGCTTATTTTCTGATTTTCACACTGGCCGCGTTTTTAGGGGTGCTGTTGACCATCAGTAAGGCGAAAAATGATGAAATTAAGTACTATTCTGAATATGACACCATGACCGGGATCTATAACCGCCGAACCGGCTTCGAAAAATTAGCGCAGCTATATAAAAATACCGAGAAAAACAAAAGTGAAATTTCAGTCTGCTTTATCGACATCAATGGTCTCAAGGATGTCAATGATTATCTGGGACATGATGTTGGCGATGAACTGATCTTAACCATCACTAATGGTATCAGGAATATGATTCGGGAAAATGATTTCGTGGCCAGATTGGGTGGCGATGAGTTTCTGATCATCTTTGAAGGCTTGGATGAATCCGGGGCTGAAGCGATCTGGCAACGCATTGTGGAAGAATTTGAGCACATCAATGAGACACAAAACCGTCGCTATCAAATCAGTGCCAGCCATGGGATTGAAACCTTCAGTGGTGGCACCAATGAATACATTGACACCATTATCAACCAAGCCGATGCAAAAATGTATCGTGAGAAAAAAAGCATCAAAAAAGGTTTGAAGATTATCCGGGACTTTAAACCCGGCGCCGAAATTGAGCCAGTAATTAAGAATTAAATAAGTATGATTGACTGACCTCGTCTATTGTAATATGATAGCCAATAAGTAAAATAAATCAAAAAGTGTTGCAACATAAAAACAGGAAAGAGGATAAATCCGTGAAGAAGTGTTTCCAAAGCAGTTTGATCGTATTGCTGGGGCTGTGTCTGTTTGCCGGAATGCTCCCGGCCGGGATCATGGCGGTCGAAAACCCAAGTGTGAGCTATCGGACCCATGTACAGAATGATGGCTGGCAGGAATTTGTAACCGACGGAATCATGAGTGGCACCTCTGGCAGGAGTTTGCGACTGGAGGGTATTGAGGTGAAGCTGGATGCTCCGGATTATGATCTGGGCATTACCTATCAAACTCATATCCAGAACATCGGTTGGGAAGCGGATACCGACCGGGGTTGGCAAAGCAATGGTGCCATGAGCGGCACTGAAGGGCTGAGCTATCGGCTGGAAGCCATTCAAATTAATTTAACCGGGGCTGATGCTGCAGGTTTTGATGTCTATTATCAGGTTCATGCCCAGAATATGGGCTGGTTGGGCTGGGCTAAAAACGGAGAAAGCTCAGGAACCGCGGGTTACTCGTATCGGCTGGAAGGCATCCATATTGTCATTGTGCCCAAAGGCGGAAACCCGCCGACGGGAACCGTGGACCAGGATGCTCCCTTTATCGAACGAAAATCCGTGCCAGGGAATTTGATGATTCAGACAACGGGCAGTGATTTTAATGAGAATGCCATGGGGCTGGATCGCGTTGAGATTGTAGCAAATTCCGGAGATGGGGCAATTGTGCTTAAGTCCGGAAATCAATCGGGAGTATATACTTCCAACATCTTTAATGCCAACTCATTTACCAAAGCGGTGCTTTCATGGGATACGGACACGCCCGATGGAACCCTGGTTCAGGTGGAAGCCCGGGTCTGTGAAAATGCCGTGGACGCTAATGGCCTGTCCACCGAAAACTGGTCCGACTGGCTCTCCTGGGGACGGTGGGGAACCACCATTAACCGCTCCTCCGGGGTCGGAGTAACCGATGGTCCGGTCGCCAAAATGGATGTCGATACCCTGGTGGTCAAGGACGGAAAAACGGCCAATAAAATTCAGTATCGGGTCATCCTCCATTCCGGTAACGCTGGAGTGACGCCCACGGTGCGATTAATCTCAGTGGCTTTAAGAAATGCCAATCCCGGCCAGGGAATTACCAAGGTCTTTACCGATAATCCGGATTTATCAAACCTACCGATTCTCAATGTCCCCCAGTTATCGCAGATGGTTCGGGAGCCTTCAATTGCCGATTCCATTTGCAGTCCCACCAGCGTGGCGATGATCTTAAATTATTATGGAACCCCGGTTCAACCGGAAGGCGCGGCCTGGGGATCCTATGATTATGGTTATCAAGATTTCGGCAACTGGCCATTTAATACCGCCTATGCCTCAAGCTTTGGTTATCACGCCTATGTGGACTATTCAACCATTGAGGGCTTAAAACGAGAAATCGCTGGCGGTCATCCCGCGGCGGTAGCAGTGGCCTATAAAAACAGCGCCAGTGTTAACGCAAATTTACCGGTAATCGATGGGGCACCAATCCGGTCAACCTATGGTCATCTGATTGTGGTTTGCGGTTTTACCCAGGAAAACGGTACCGAGTATATCATCATCAATGATCCGGCCGCTTCGAGCGATGCCGGAGTTAGGGTCCGATATCGATTGGATCAGTTTGTGGCTGCCTGGGCAGAGTCCGGCAATATCACCTATATTATCCATTAGCATCAAAATATATATAAATTCCATTTAAACAAAAAAGAACCTGAAATTCAAGGTTCTTTTTTGCTTCCATATGATTATGCAGAAAATTACTAGGATTCGACATAGCAGGGCACAAAATCAGGCTTTGATGGCCCAGCGCAATTTTGCTGATCGGGCCCGGCCATTGGCATGGCATTCTTCGGCGGAAGGCCTAAGCGGACCGGGAGCCACCTCACGATAGATGCCTTCTCGAAAAAAACGCTGAAACGATTTTTTAACCAGTCGGTCTTCGCCGGAATGAAAAGACAGGATGGCAACCCGGCCGCCGGGGGCAAGCACATCAGGCAGTTTTTCCAGAAATTCATATAACACTTCATACTCGTCATTGACATCAATTCGCAAGGCCTGAAAGCACCGTTGACAGGTTTTTTTCATGGCTTCCTTACTATTGCTGCCGGGAATATTTTTAAGGGCTTCTTTGATCGTTTCCTGGAGCTGGGTTGTGGTTGCCAGGTCAATGCCCTTATTCCTTTTGGCGATGATGGCGGTGGCGACAGCGGCTGCATTGGGTTCGTCAGCGTTTTCAACGAACATACCTTCCAACTCATCCAGGGAAATGGTTTTTAGCCGCTTCGCCGCAGAGATACCTTTTTCGGGATTAAGTCGTAAATCCAATGGCCCTTCAAACTTAAAAGAAAAGCCCCGTTCGGGATTATCAATCTGCATTGAAGATACCCCCAAATCTGCCAGAACAAAATCCAGGGGTTCAGATTCCCGGGCAATCTCATCGATTTGCGAAAAGTTGAGATGCCGGATGGTCAGAATTTCCGGCCCATAACCATTATCTTCGAGACGCTTTTGCGTCCGGGGCAGCTCGATGGCATCCACATCAGTGGCGTACAGGTGACCCTGACCTTCAAGACATTGCAGCATGGCTTGGGTGTGGCCACCAAACCCAAGGGTGGCATCCAATCCGATTTGTCCGGGTTTAATCGCCAGAAAGTCGAGGATTTCATTAACGCAAATGGAGCGGTGCATTCCGGCTGGGGTGCTGCCTTTTTGCATTACCTTTTCCACCGTATCCGCATATTTCTCGGGCTGTAGTTCCTTATACTTATCTTTATATGCCTTGGGGTGGGTACCTTTGTAGCGTGGACGTCGTTGATGCTTCGGTTCCTGATTATCCATTGAATAACCTCCGTAATTCAAATTCGGTGATCGTTGAAATTGATGGTAAAGCTGATTGGATATAAAATGAAGTGCTCATGCTTTTATCCGCCTTTTTATAGTTTTGTGAGTCTTATGATACCAAATACGATTTGTAAAAGCAAATCAGGTACGCGCCGACGAACAAGTTCTTTGAAATTCTGGTTTGATGTGGTAAAGTAGATTAGCGGGATTCCATGATTTCATGGATCGGTTCTAACGGTTAGCGGCAAAAATAATGATGCCATGATGATAACAGCTCAGACTGTTAAAGATCCACAAAGAAAAATAAGGAGTAGATGTAAATGAGTAATAAAAATACAAAAAAGACAGCACCATCGATTGATGCATGGTTAAAAGAAGCTAAAAATGATCCGGAGGCCTTACAGGAGGGCATGTATCTGGTTCATAACGGCACCGTCCGTCAAACACCCAAAGCCAAGGTACGACAAGGGCTCGATGACGGCTCGCTGGTCACCGGCATGGAATTTTTTTATGATGCTAAAAAGGTGGAAGCGGCTATTGCTAAAACAAAAAAAATGGACGGCATCTTTCATGCCCGGGTCTGGCTAAACGAAGGTCAGCTGGAGCTGGGTGATGATATTATGTTTGTCCTCATTGGCGGTGACATCCGCCCCCACGTAATTGATGCCCTGCAGTATCTGGTGGAAACCATAAAAACCACCTGTGTCACCGAGATTGAGCAGAAGTCAGTCGACGCTAAGCAACAGGCTTGAGATCTTCAAGCAAGCTATTAAATTTTACATGTTTTGTCGCATAATATTATTTTGTGACAAAACTACAAAAAAATAAAAGCCAGCTTTTTAGCTGGCTTTTATTTTTGCCTATTAATTTTGTAATACTAAATTGAAGCAGCCTTGACTTGTTCAAATTCATCTTGAATTTCCTGAGAGGGTTCTTTGGTCATCAGGGAAACGGCTACGATAAAGGCACAGGATACCAGGAAGGCTGGCAAGAGTTCGTAAATCCCGAAAACGCCGCCTAATGGCTTGATGAAAAGTCGCCAGATAAAGACCATGCCGCCGCCGGCGAGCATTCCGGCAATGGCACCTTCTCGATTAATTCGTTTCCAAAATAGTGAGAAGATCATCAATGGCCCGAAGGTGGCACCAAAACCAGCCCAGGCAAAAGATACGATATTAAAGATAACACTGGTTTCATCAAGGGCAAGAAGAACCCCAATGATTGAAATCACAATCAGGGTGATATGCGAAACCCGCATGATTTCTTTATCGGTAGCGTCTTTTTTGAGGATACCCTCATAAATATTCTTTGAAAAAGCCGATGCGGCAATGAGCAGATAGGAATCCGAAGAACTCATGGTCGCAGCGAGTATCCCGGCCATTACAAATCCAGCGATCAAAGGTGGCAGTAGATTAGTTGACATCACAATAAAAATGCTTTCTGCGCCGCTTGGGGTCAGCAGTTCCGTTGGGAATAAAACCCGACCGATTAGACCAATGAAGACGGCAGCAAACAGCGAAATAGCACACCAGGTGGTGGCAATGCGTCGGGCCTTGGGAATTTCGGCAGCATCCCGAATGGCGATAAACCGCAGCAATACCTGGGGAACACCGAAATAGCCAAGACCCCACGACATGGTGGAGATGATTGTCAAAAAGGTGTAAGGCAAGGCTGCACCAAAGACCGGGTTACCAGCTAATACCTGTTGTGTACCGTCGACCACCGTTGGATTGGCAATACCGAAGAAATCAAAGAAACCGGGAATGCGCTGGATATTTTCCATCACGTCACCAAATCCCCCGGCCGCCATAACGCCAAGTATCAAAACGAGAGAGAGTGCAATAATCATGATAACACCCTGCATAAAGTCAGAAACACTTTCAGCCAGGAAGCCACCCAATAAGGTATATAGAATAACAAAACATGCACCCGCAATCATCACAACCTGGTATTGAATGCCAAACAGTGAAGTAAACAACTTGCCTACGGTCACAAAGCAACTGGCTGCATAAACGGTAAAGAAAACCAGAATAAACACGGAAGCAATCAGCATGATGACTTTTTTACTTTCTTTAAAGCGATTACTGAAATACTCTGGAATAGTAATGGCATCACCTGCGATCGCGGAATAGTTCCGTAGTCGTTTAGCGGTAATCTTCCAGTTCAGATAAGTTCCTAAAGCGAGACCTAGAGCGGTCCAGAAAGCATCGCTTATGCCACACCAGTACGCTACACCGGGTAATCCCATCAAAAGCCAACCGCTCATGTCGGATGCTTCTGCACTCATTGCCGCCACCCAGGGACCCAGGGAACGGCCGCCGATAAAATAATTGTCACTGCTGGCGTTGGCGATTTTTAAAAAATAGATGCCGATACCAAGTATCGCCACGATGTAAATGATCATGGCGATCAGTATTTGAATGTTATCAGTACTCATTCTTTTCCTCCTAAATTAAATTCAATGTATTATAGCATAGAATGAATAAGGATACAAAGAAATGGAAGAAAAAATACCCGCTACAGAGCCTCCAAAGCCATTTAGGTAAGTTTATCTCAACGATAAAGCAAGCGGCTCAAAGTGTTTGAAGCAAGCATCGTTGCCGTCATTTGTTAATTACAGTTTATCTGCTGAGCGTTTTGGACAAGATTTGAACAGATAAAATGCGCTGGACGTTAACTCGTTTAACGTCCAGCGCATTTATCTTTAGATTGATATTAAGTTCAGATTAATGGCGACGGCTCAGGCTAGTTGATAAACCCGGCATTTAGATGGTACTGGTAAATCAACTCATGGCCGGCGGTGGTAGGGTGGGGATCTAAGCTACCGATGTACCAGTTGAAATTAACCAGTGCTTCACTGCCCTGATAGGTGGCAAAGGCGGTGTAGACATCAGCAACCTTATAACCGGCACCAGGGGTCATAATGGTACGATTAATCGTCTGAATCGATGGCTCGAAAATGGCGTAGAGCGGATCTTGGGTATTGATGGGATCGTACAGGGTTGCTACAACAATATCAGCCTGAGGTGCCAGGGTTTTGATGGTGGCAATGATCTGTGGCCAATCGGTGACAAACTGTGTAACACTGGCTGTCACGCTTGTCTGGATTGTTGGTAGCGTTGCCGTAATGATATCCTCAGCACCGGGTTGGGCTAAAGCGGCTGCCAGCTCAGCCGGGAAGGTGGCCGAGGTGGGATCCAAAGAGAAAGCTGCAGCCAGACTGGCGATAACTGGAGCAAGAATATTGTTACCGCCGACACTGACAGTAACGACCTTAGCCTTGCTCAGAGCTGCCATGGTTGTCGGATCGTTTGAAAGCTGATTAAGGAGCTGACTGGACGTATAACCCGGGACGCCCAGGTTGACTAAAGATAAGTCTTCATTTCCACTCATTCCTTTTAAGTCGTTATAGAAAAGATTAACATAACCGGAACCGGGGGTTGCGCTCATTCCATAGGCGATGGAATCGCCCAGGGCAGTATAGGTTTCTGTTTTGACTATTTTTATCTGGATTGATTCCAGACGCAGCCCTTCGCTAGTGGTTCCCAGCTCGGCTCCGTTTTTGACCCAGCCCCAGTCGTTATCAACTATGGGAATATTGCCTTTATTTTGAACGTGGCCGCGGTAATAAACCTCGTAACCATCAAGACCGGTCAAATTAATTTTGATGGCTTCGATGCGCAGGCCTTCGCCAGTGGTTCCGGCAAAATCACCGTTTTCCACCGTATCCATCCAACCTTTATTCTGGACATGAACCGCATAGCTGATTCCCGCACCGGAAGGTACATCGCCTGTGAGTTCAATCCTGAGCCCTTCCAGCCGGAGCCCCTCACTTTGGCTTCCCAGCTCGCCGGGACCGCTAACGAAGTTGCCAACCGGTAGGGGAACATCACCTTTATTCTGGACATGACCCCGATATTGAACACCAATGTCTCCAGTGGCTCTTGTATCAATGGTGTTATCGGTCTCTGTTTTTTCGGAATCAACAGCGGCAAAAACGCCGGTTGAAAAAATCATGGACAGCATCAGTAAGAGAATCAAAAGACGGCCGGTGATCGATCTAAGAATACTTTTTTTCATTTTGTTTTCTTTCTCTGGTTCGATTTGGGTGGTGGTTAAAAGTACGCATCTGTAATCCGCCCCAAAGAGCAAAAAATAAGGCTTGTTTTTAAATGATCTCTGAGACAGGTACCTATAATAAAATTATAATACTAGTTGCTGGCTAGTCAACACTTTTTGACCAGTGAGCGAAAAATGATTCAGGCATAATGGCTGTTTGTAAGTGGGCTATCGATTTGGATAAATCATCATTTTTAGTGGTACGGGTACTAAAACGATAATTCGGGCTTTAGTTTAAAATTTATCTCCAAAATCTTTCATTTGTTTCGATAAAATGATACAATATTACTATCTTTTTTGAATAAACGGAGGTATACCTTGCAACCTAAAATAATTCTTGCCAGCAAGTCTCCCCGCCGACAGGAGCTGTTTAAGCTGGTAGTAAAAAGCCATGGCATCAAAGATTTTATCATCCAGGTCGCAGAAATCGATGAAAAACGGATTGAGACAGAAATTCTGGCAAACAGTGACGAGGATTTTCAGGACGCGGTAAAAATACTTGTTGAAGAGCTGGCGGCAAGGAAAGCCCGAGTTGTGCAAAAGATCAATCCTCGGGCATTGGTAGTGGGAGCGGACACGATTGTGGTGATCGATGAACAGATCCTCGGGAAACCGGCGGATGAAATGGATGCTTATAACATGATTAAACGGCTGGCTGGAAACACCCATCAGGTTTTTACTGGTGTCAGCATCCGCTATCGGGATCTCGAAGAGCGGTTTATCGTGAATTCTACGATTAAGTTTTATGAATGGGATCATCAGATGCAGCGGGAGGTGGCTGATTATGTGGCCTCCGGCAAGGCCATGGACAAAGCCGGGGCCTATGGCATCCAGGAAGAGGCCGGCCTTTGGGTTAAGTGGATTAAAGGAGACTATAATAATATTGTGGGATTGCCGATTGCCAAACTCAACAAACGGTTCGGCAAAATGCTTGCGCAGATCGCCAACCAGTAAAAGCTAGGCCATCTGCGGCTCATCGAAAAAAGCATCTCTTTGGTATTAGAGGAAGATAAATATTTTCATTAATACAACGATAACTCACGATAAAAGGCCGGATTTAGAAATTCTTTTAAGGTGATGTCAGCCATACTAAACAGGCGTCGGGAAACCTGGGTGGCATCCGCATCCGGATATTTATCTTCAAGATAAATCACTTTTATAATCCCGGATTGAATAATCGCTTTGGCGCATTCGTTGCAGGGAAAACAGGTGACATATAAAATGGAATCAGCCAGTGACCGCCCGTCTGAGTTTAAGATGGCATTTAATTCGGCATGACACACATAGGCATATTTGGTGTCCTGGAAGGTTCCTTCCCGCTCCCAGGGCAGGGCATCATCGCTGCAGCCTTTAGGCATGCCGTTATAGCCGGTGGACAGAATAATATTGTCTTTATTGACAATGCAGGCACCCACCTGAGTATTGGGATCTTTGCTGCGTCGGGCCGATAACAGGGCAATCCCCATAAAATATTCTTCCCAGGTAATATAATCATGTCGTTTCATCGCATTCTCCAGTTTTTTTCTTTAGTTTACCATAATTGCTTAAAAAAGTGGAGCTGTCTTGAATAATATTATTGGGTTTACACTGTCGTCTGTTTATGAGAAAAACTGGATGATTAACAGCGCTCAAGTTGCTATTAAAAGCTACGAAAACAGAAGGGGATTCGGCCAGGTCAGAAAAAAAGGTGAAGAAGTGGATAGAAAGCGAATAATACTTATATTAACCTGGATATGCACCCTGATTTGGATGGGAATTATCTTTTATCTTTCCAGTCAGCCAGCGACCCAGTCGGCTCATCTCAGCACTGGGGTGAAGAATGGATTATTATCTTTTCTGAAGCCTTTTGCACCGGATATCGAGAACATGGAAATCTTTGGTCTGGATTTTTATATCCGTAAAAATGCCCATTTTATCGCCTATTTTATTTTGGGTTCCCTGACGATTTCTTCGCTCTTTCAAAGCGAAGTTAAAAAACCGGTTAATCTGGCTCTAATCATTTGCGTCTTTTTTGCTGTGTCAGATGAATTCCATCAATTGTTTGTACCGGGCCGCTCCGGTCAAGTTCAGGATGTGCTTATCGATGGTGCTGGCGCAATTCTCGGGGTTTTACTCACTACCATTGTCATTAGAAGGATTTCCAGACGGTTTTAGGGATAACTATGATTAATCTTCACTAAGTGGGGTATAAAGTAAACAGATAATGCGAGGAGGTCTAACTTATGAAATTTAGAGAATTTATGGTGAATAGTCACTCAACCAGAGAATTTGTGGATATTGGTGTGGTAGAACAGGATATGAAAGAAATAAAAACATATCTTGATGAAGTAAACAGTACTGTTGGTAAGGAAAAGGGATTTTCCCTGATCCTGATAGAAAACGGTGCCGTTGTTTATCAGAACCTGGAAGGCTCTGGGGGGTATGGCGGGGTGATGATTAAAGGACCCCATTATATCGGTTTGCGACTGGACAAAGCTGACCATGAGATTGAAATTTTTGGCGCTTTTTATATGCAGTCGGTGGTAAAAAAGATTTATGATCTGGGCCTGGGCAGTTGCTGGATCACCTTAAGTGAAATAAGCCAGGCTCAAGAAGAAAAATTACTGGGGGGACAAAAAGGTATTGTTGAGCATCTGTTAGTTTTTGGAAAACCAAAAGAAAGCAGTACAGATAAACATACAACCGTTATTAGTTGTGACACTAAATATGAACAGAATCCCTACGGGATCACCATGATTACCACTAACGATGAATCGCGACTATCAGTGGTAGACACTGTTTTTCTTCAAAATTGGGGAAATGTAGCACCATTTTCAGAAATGGAAAAAAGAGGGGTTCTGGATTTGCTTTACTACGTCAGGAATTCACCCTCATTCCAAAATATTCAGCCCTGCCGGCTGATTCTGAAAGATGGTTACGCTGAACTGGCGGTGGTTAATCCAGAACGGGAAGAGAATTATACCGATGCCGGGATTATGCTATTTACCCTTGAAGGATTAGCAAAAGAACTGAGTTTTCCATCAAACTGGCATTTTATCCAGGACGATTCGGGCAGCACTGAGTATCGGCGGGTTGCTCATTTTGATTTGTAAGACTTAGACGCATTGAAAAGTAACGATAACGAGTAAATTTAAAAGGGCTTTTGCCATCGGAAACGATGTGTAAAGGCCCTTTTTAAAATGGATATTGGCGATCAGCATTGGGACAATAAAATGAATGAACAAGATTTTTAAAGTGAGTCACTTTCCTTGTCAGGGGCGTTATTTTAACTTATAATAAAAGATATGACAAAAATCAAGGTTCCCACGGAACCGTCTAATCGGAGACAAGGATTCACAGGAGGTTCATCGTGACACTAAAAAAAAACCTGAGTCAATATTTTGGCTACGATACATTTAAAGAAGGGCAGGAAAAAATCATTACAGCCGCCATAAATGGTCAGGATGTGCTGGGGATCATGCCCACCGGTGGGGGAAAATCCCTTTGCTATCAGCTTCCGGCGATTCAGATGCCAGGCATTACGCTGGTGATTTCACCGCTGATTTCATTGATGAAGGATCAAGTCGATGCCCTGGGCGAAATGGGAATCGCTTCCACCTTTTTAAACAGCAGTCTGGATGATGCTACCTATCAAAAAAGGCTTAAAGGGATCCGGAGCAATCAGTACAAACTGCTTTATATCGCCCCGGAACGACTTTGTGCACCGGCCTTTGTGGAGTTGGTCCGGGAGCTTGATGTTTCTATGATCGCAGTGGATGAAGCCCACTGTATCAGTCAGTGGGGCCATGACTTTCGCCCCCATTACCGCGAGATTCCCGCTTTTATCCGGAATATCTCGCCCCGGCCGGTGGTAGCGGCCTATACCGCCACTGCCACAGTCAAGGTTATTCAGGAAATCAGGGAATTGCTGGCGCTTAAAGATCCGGTGGAATCGATCATCGGATTTGATCGGCCCAATCTGCTTTATCAGGTGGTTAAAACCGGCGATAAGCTTGGTTACGTCAAAAATACCATCACCGAGACATTCCCGGATCAGTCCGGTATTATTTATTGTGCTACCCGAAAAACCGTAGAAAGCGTTACCGCCAAACTCAAAGGCCTTGGATATTTAGCAGGAGCCTATCATGGCGGGATGAACTCTGAGGCCCGGGAGCAGAATCAGCAGGATTTCATTAATGACCGGCTTCACATCATGGTAGCCACGAATGCCTTTGGCATGGGGATTAATAAGCCGGATGTCCGTTTTATCATCCATTACAATATGCCCCAGAATATGGAAGCCTATTATCAGGAAGCCGGTCGTGGTGGCCGGGATGGTGAACCCAGCCATTGTACCATTCTTTATTCGCCTGCGGATATTGTTAAACAGAAACAGCTGATCCAATTAAATCAGACCTCTCCGGAACGGGAAACCTTACTGTTTGAAAATCTCCAGTATCTGGTGGATTATTGCCACACCAATGATTGCCTTCGAAAAAGCATCCTTCAGTATTTTGGGGAATCCGCCGACTATAAGCGTTGCGGCAATTGCGGCAATTGTCTCGATCAGTCGGAAATGGTGGATATCACTCTGGACGCCCAGAAGATTCTTTCCTGTATTTATCGGATGAAAAACCGCTTTGGCCTGAATATGGTGATTGCGGTGCTCCGGGGTTCAAAAAATAAAAAGGTGCTGGAGTTAGGTTTTGATCAGCTCTCAACCTATGGAATTCTTAAGGAGCAGAGCGCCGAAAGCCTCCGGGAGATCATCATGACCCTGGTAGCCAAGGGCTATATCATGGTCACTGCCGATGAGTATCCGGTTCTCAAGCTGACCTCGGCCGCCAGCGGAATTTTAAAGGGCAACGAAACAGTGTTCCATAAAAAACACTTGCTCAATATCAAGGTCGCCAACAAAAAAAACTCGGGTAAAGCCAAACCGCCGGTGGATTGCGATGAAGCCTTATTCGAAGAACTGCGAACCCTGAGACGCAGCATTGCCCAGGAAAAGGGACTGCCACCTTACGTGATTTTCCCCGATGCGACCTTAAAGGAAATGGCGGCCTATTTTCCTCGGTCAGAAACCGAATTTCTGCAAATCAATGGGGTTGGCCAGGCCCGCTATGATCATTATGGCGCAGTCTTTATCGAAGCGATTAAGTGCTTTTCCGAAAATCATCCGATCACGATCAGACCCCGGCCGATCGCGACGGATGACCCGGAACCCAGGGTTTCCAGGCAGCAAAGTAGAGAAAAAGAAGCGAAAGTGCCCTCCTGGGAACTCAGCTACGAGTTATTTACGGATGGCATGACCATTGCTGATATCGCCAGGCAGCGTGAATTGACCGAAAACACGGTGCTTGGCCATTTAATCCGCTGTGATCAGGAAGGGAAAGCGATTGACTGGCGTGATTTTGTGGATGCCGAAAAAGAAGTGGCAATCATCAATGCGATTGGAACCGTTGGTCTGGAAGCACTGCGACCCATCAAGGAAGCCTTGCCGGAGAGTTACTCCTATAGTGATATAAAAATTGTTATTCATAAAAATAGTTTACAGTAGATTGGAGAAAGACAGATGAACTCGACAACTTTAAAAGTAATCGCCCTGATTTTGATGTTACTGGACCATGTGGGGCAGTTTATCCCGGGTGCACCGCTGTGGCTACACTGGGTGGGGCGGATTTCGGCCCCGGTGTTTATGTTTTGTATGGCCTGGGGTTTTTACTACACCCATGACCGCAAAAAATATCTCTTAAGGATGTACTTCTTCGGCCTGGGAATGGGCCTGATTGATGTCATTTGCAACAATATTGTCGCAGACCCCTACGCAATGATATCCAACAATATTTTTGTGACGCTGTTTTTGGTGGCGGTAATTGTCTGGCTCATCGAAATCAGAAAAACCGATAAGCCCAAAGGCAACAAATACCTCGCCCTGTTCGCGGTCTATCAGATTCTGACAACAATCCTCTGTATTCTGGCCGGCCAAGTGCTTCCCCTCACCGGCATGATGAGCTTTGTGGGGGCCATCACCGGCAATCTGATTTTTAACGAGGGTAGTTTTATCTTTGTTTTTCTGGGCGTGTTGATTTACTTTAATCGAACCGACAAAAAACGGCTGATCCTGGCTTATGGGCTTTACTGCCTGGGCTTTCTTGCTCTGGAATGGGCCATGAATCCGCAACCGACAGCCCTTCTTTACACGAATTATCAATGGATGATGATCGGTTCCCTGCCGCTGATGCTTTCTTATAATGGTGAAAAGGGACGGGGCTTGAAATATCTGTTTTATGTTTTTTATCCGCTGCACATCGTGGTATTATTTTTTATCGGCAATCTGTTTTTTTAAGATCGGTGTTCTGAAGCTGATCGATCATTACTATAAAGAATCAGTAAGGTAATAAATCTAGGGAAATGTTGTCGCAATGATTAGAAAGGACGATCGCACATGCTAAAAGCTATTAAAGAGCAGGAAACAATCAAACACCGCCATGAGATTTTGCTGTGCGGTCAGGAGCAGGGGGTCAGTGCGGCTTGTAAAAAATATAAAATCTCCCGAACCCTTTACTACCGCTGGCTCAAACGGTTTGATGAAAAGGGTCTGGCCGGCTTGAAGGATCAGGTCCGACATTATGTCCCGCCCAATAAATCCGATCTGGCGATGGAGTTGGCGGTGCTTGATGCAATCGTTTCCTTTCCGGACTACGGCCCCCAGAGTATCGCCTGGCTGCTTGAAGACCGGGACCTAATCATCAGTAGCAGCGGGGTTTATAATATTATGTGCCGTCACGATCTTAACCAGAAACAGGCTAGAAAAAATTATAGCCGGAAAATAAGAGCCGAGCAACATCAATTTGTCGGCCCTGAAATAAAAATCTGGTCGGATCGGGCCCCGGAACCGGAGCATCTGACGGTGGGAGAATGCTGGATGGCCTGGACGGTGACACGCGGTTATCAATCGGGGATGGGCAATCTTTATCAGTATGCGGTGGTGGATTTAATCAGTGGCATGGCATTTTCCCGACTTTATACGAAAAAAAATTCAGACTGTGCCCTGGACCTGCTGCTGGGGGTGGCCATTCCCATGGGTAATGAGTTGCTGATGCAACCGCGGTGGATTATGACCCCCCATCAAGTAGAGTATACCACCGGAAGAATTCACAGCCGCCATCTGTACACCAGAAATCTCCGGGAAATGAACATCAAACAGGTGATTTGGGAAGAAAAGAATAATTTATACTCAAAAACAGTTCAGGTATTCAATCAGAAAAGTGGGGATTATCTGGAAGCAGCGTTGGAATCGACTCGTTCCTTCGAAGAAATCAAGGATGATTTTCAGCAATTTATTCGCAATTATAATTTTGACATGTCTCTGGGTTATGGTAAAAACTGCCAGAAAACGCCCCTCGAAATTGTTGTCGAGGCGAAGGGAACAGGGGTGACCCTGCCACTATGGTCTTATGTCAATCGAAAATACTAGCGGTTAATAAAAGCAACTAGGATTTTGGAAGCGTCAGAAAAAACAATTTGCCAGGAGGGGAGAACGATGAAAAAGCGGATAGCGGTGGTAGGCGGTGGTTACAGCGGTTTGGTTCTGGCTTATTTTCTTGAAAAAGCTGGTCATACGGTGACGGTTTTTGAACAGGAAGAACGGGCCGGAGGCCATTGCTACACAGTTTTTCATAAAAAAGAGTTTTGTGAGCTGGGAGTGGTGCTGGGAACCTCAGAAGCACTAATGAAATTTCTGCGACAGTTGGGTGTTAAGGCGGAATACAAGTATTTTCATCGGAATTTTTTGGGGCCGGATGGTGAAAAACTGGCTCAAATTGACCCCCATGAAATCGCTGGCTTTCAGGAACAGCTAAAACGATTGCCGAAAATTCTGGCTCCTTATCAGGCCGCCTTAAATGCTCAGGGCTGGGAAAACGTTCCCGATGCGTTGACCCAATCCTTTGAATCCTGGTGTATCGAAAACAAGTTACAAACGTTGATCCGGGTTTATGCACCCCATCTGGTTGCCTTTGGTTTTGGGAAGTCCAGCGAGATTCCGGCTATCTATGCCTTAAAGTATCTGGATCTGCTGACCCTGTCTTCGATGATTGAGGCCCGAAAGCTGATTGCCTTTACCAATGGGGCCACTGAGATCATTACAAAATTGGCGCAAAAGCTGGAAGATCTCCGCTTGAATACCCCAGTCACTGGCATTGCTCCCGCAGAGTATCACCGTGTGACCATTGAAACCCCCGTCGGCAATGAGGAATTTGATGCGGCGGTGATCACGGTGCCACTGAATCGACAAGTGATTAAGTTCCCGGATCATGCCAGCTTAATGGAATCCTATCAAAGAAAACACTACAATGTGCTGGCTTATGTGGCCCGGGAAAACTACCGGATAACCAGTTATTTCAGTCATAATTTTGATAAAGACGGGCAACTTATGCTTTTGTTTAGCAGTAAGCCGGATAAGCCGGGACCGCTTCTGACGGCCTATGCAGCCGGAGACCTGCCAATTAAAGAGTTAAAGGCCCTTATTGATGCCGATATGAAACAGGCCGGCTATAAGGCCGAGCGGCTGTTTGCCTACAAACAGTGGCAAACCTTTCCCCATGTCACCGGGACGGAAATTAAAAATGGTTTTTACGATCAGGTGAACACCCTCCAGGGCCGGGATGGCATTTACTTTTCAGGAAGTCTGACTTGTTTTCCCACCCTTGATAAACTGACCCAATACCTCAATGATTTTGCCAACCGTTATTTTTCTCCCGATCAACAATAAATTTATTTTGGCTTGCTGTTTACAGGTTTGTGGCAGTTGCTGGATTTTACTTCAAACACATCCCGATAAGTTGTTAATACCAAGTTAAAACAGCTGACGGGATGTGTTTTTATGCGCTGTTAAAATGTTGTCAAAGTTATTCACATGGCTTATAATCAAGCTAATGAAGAAACTGCAAACAATTACATAAGCGGAAAGCGAGAAAAAGATGGAAGTTTATAAGGTACTGGAAATCAAAAAAAGCGTTTATGAAAATAACGACCGGGAGGCTGATCTGCTTCGTCAGGAATTAAAAAAGGAGCAGACCTTTCTGCTGAATCTGATGTCATCGCCAGGTTCGGGAAAAACAACAACCCTGTTGCGAACCATTGAAGCTCTAAAGGAAGAATTGAGCATTGCCATTCTGGAAGCCGATATTGACTCAGATGTAGATGCTCACACCGTGGCGAAAACGGGAACCAGGGTGATTCAGCTCCATACCGGGGGGATGTGCCATCTGGATGCCGGCATGACCCGCCAGGGTCTGGAGGGGATTGGTACCAGAGAGACCGATCTGGTAGTGCTGGAAAATGTCGGCAATCTGGTTTGTCCAGCCGAGTTTGATACCGGTGCTTCTAAGAATGCGATGATTCTGAGTGTCCCGGAAGGGGATGATAAACCGCTGAAATATCCGCTGATGTTTTCATTGGTGGATGTGCTGCTGATCAATAAAATCGATGTACAGGAGCATTTCGATTTTGATCTGGATATTCTGCGGGAGCGGGTTAAGAAGATCAACCCCAACCTGGTCGTCATTCCGATATCCGCCAAAACCGGAGAAGGTATTGACGAATGGGCAAACTGGCTACGCAATGAAGTTAATAACTGGAATCAGCCAGAATTAGTGAGTTAAAGAGGAGATCAAGATGAACAAAAAAACAGAACCGACAAATTTTAATAAGTCGACACGCTTTAATTTTGCCTTAACCTGGGCGGATGTCAATGACCGACCCTATCGTCAGGAAATTGTTGATCTGGCCAATAAAATCGGTCGTACCAAAGCGGGAACCAGTCGGGAAGTCATCCCCTTCGGTCCGGAGTACTATGCCCTGGAGCCGATTCTTGACGCTTATCAGGCCAAAATTGCCATGTACCTTGAATTTCGAAAAAAACTGAGTGCTGAAGCGGTAGCCAAAGCAGCGGGGGAACCGCTCGATCTGGTCACCGACGCCCTTTCGTACATTGCCTGGGCCGGGGTTGCGTTTGTCAATACGGTCGATGGGATAGATCTATATTGGCAGGATATTTTTGTCCCTGGCCATCTGGAAATGATCAATAATAACAAAGAATTAGTCGCCAAACATCCGGAAGTCGCTGAAGCGTTTTATTATTTTGGCGGCAAAAAAGGACCTATGGCCGCTGGGATCATGCCGATTGGCAGCGGTCCGATGCGGGTTTTGCCGATCGAACGGTCGATTGATGGAAATTCCAAAAAAGTGACCTATGAAGAAGTATCGCATCATTTAAATGAAGCCAGCATTTTTTCGGTGTCGGATTGCTCCTGCCGAACCTCCCGCGAATCCATGGGTGAAGGTTGTGGCCACTTAAAAGAGGATATGTGCATTCAACTGGGCCATGCTGCTGAGTATTATATCAAAACCGGTCGCGGTCGGGAAATCACCAGAGCAGAGGCCTTCGAGCTTATTAAAAAAGCGGAAGACAATGGCCTGATGCACTCAATCCCCAATCTGGATACCCCAGGTCACACCCATGCCATCTGCAACTGTTGTGGTTGTGGTTGCTATGCCATGCGGTTGGCCAACGAATACTTGAACACTGACATCGTCCGGTCGAATTATAAATCGGTAGTCGATGAAAGCAAATGTGTCGCCTGCGGTGAATGTGTCGATGTCTGTCCGACCAATGCCATCAGACTCGGCCAGAAGCTATGTTCCAAAACGCCCATTGACGAAACGGTAACCAAGGTGACCCCCCGTAATACCGAATGGCTGGAAGATAAGTGGAACAGCGATTACCGCATCAACCGCAAAAATGCCCTTGATTCAGGAACGGCCCCCTGCATCACCAAATGTCCAGCCCATATCCCGGTTCAGGGCTACATCAAACTGGCCTCTCAGGGACGCTATACCGAGGCCCTGGAGTTGATCAAGAAACATAATCCGCTACCAGCGGTGTGCGGCCGGATCTGTCCGCGATTATGCGAAGAAGACTGTACCCGGGGGGATATTGACGAGGCGGTGGCGGTTGATGATATCAAAAAATTTATTGCCCAAAAGGATCTGGAAATGGCATCTCGTTTCATGCCGGTCAAACGACATGATTACAGTGACAAAAAAATTGCCATCATCGGCTCGGGACCGTCAGGACTAACCTGTGCTTATGATCTGGCCATTGACGGATATGATGTCACGGTTTTTGAAAAGGAAAGTCGCCTTGGGGGGATGCTGTCCCTGGGGATTCCTTCCTATCGGTTGGAGAAAGACGTTTTAGCAGCAGAAATTGATGTGATTCGCGAGATGGGGGTCAAGTTTGTAACCGGTGTGGAAATAGGTCAGGATATTTCCTTCCAGGACTTGCGAAACTCGGGCTTTAAGGCTTTTTATGTAGCCATCGGAGCTCAAGCGGGACGAACCCTTGGCCTTGACGGCGAAAATGCCGAGGGCGTTTTTAGTGGCGTGGATTTTCTGCGCCGAACAAACCTGGCCCAAGAAACCAACGTCAAAGGCAAGGTCGTGGTTATCGGCGGCGGAAATGTGGCCATTGATGTGGCCCGTAGCTCAGTTCGACTAAAAAGTGTCGCCCAGACCGATTTATATTGTCTGGAAGCCCGGGATCATATGCCTGCTCATACCGAGGAAGTGGCCGAGGCGCTGAGTGAGGAAATCGGCATTCATAACGGCTGGGGACCGACTCGGGTTGTCACAGAAAGTGGCAAGGTTACCGGGGTTGAGTTTAAGCGTTGCTTGTCAACCTTTGATGCCACTGGTCGTTTCAATCCTCAATTTGAAGAAGCGGATCGGATGATTGTGCCCTGTGACAATGTGATCCTGTCAGTGGGACAAACCTATTCTTATGGCGATTTGTTTGCCGACGAAGCGGTGTTATTAACCAGTCGCAACACTGTGGCAGTCGATCCGGTCACGCTTCAATCTTCTAAAGATGACATCTTTTCAGGAGGCGATGTTGCCAGCGGACCTAAGCTGGCCATTGATGCCATTGCCGCCGGTAAAGAAGCCGCTGTTTCGATTCATCGCTTTGTCCAGAAAGGTCAGTCATTGGTTTTTGGCCGGGATAATCATGCCTATACCATGCTTGATAAGGACAATCTGGACGAGCGAATCGATTATGATGGCACCGAGCGACAGCGGATTTCGCATGTTGATGGAAAGGTGTCAAAAACAACTTTTAAAGATTTAAGAGGGGTGTTAACCGAAGCGCAAATCCAGAAAGAAACGGCCCGATGCTTAAGCTGCGGGGCTAGCAAGGTGGATGCGTATTTATGTGTCGGATGCGGTGCCTGTACCCTTAAATGCAAATTTGAGGCCATTCAACTGGAACGGGTTTATGATGAGATGGGTTATGAAATCGACGACCTGCAAAAAGCAGTTCTTAAAAAAGCGATTGGCCGAAAAGCAAAAATTGCACTCAATAAGGTCAATCCATTTTCGGAAACCCGATAAATAAAACTAGCGCAGTGTTTCGCTATCGTACCGACCAATTGTTAATCTGTTGTCCGCTTCGATGCGGACAACATGATAAAACAAGTACTAAGTTTGTAGTTTAACTAAAGAAACGAGAAAAAGAGGTGTGAGGCCATGCATGAGCTCGGGATTGTTTATGAAGTGATTAAAATCGTCGACGCGTTCGCCATGGAGAACAATCTGACCAGGGTTGACACGATTATTCTGGAGATCGGACAATTGTCCCAGACCATTCCCCACTTTGTGGAAGCCTGTTATCCGGCGGCGGTTAGTGAAACCCCCTATGAAGATACAAAGCTTGAAATCATCGTGCTACCGGGGAGTGCCAGTCTTGTCATAAAATTTTTAATGTGGTTGACCACCGCAAGATTTGTCCAAACTGTCAGGGTGAAGATTTCAGTTTGATCTCCGGCCGGGAATTCAGTATCAAGGAGGTTGTCGCCTATTGATACAGGCGGCAATTGGAATTAAGTGCTTAATAAAATTATTCTTAATGCAATCAGTTTTAGCTTTAATTTTCCAGGCGTTCTGGTATACTGGAGTTAGTTTAAACGAAACTAAAAAAAGGAGAACGTATGCCAGATAAATTATTTAACCTGGAGGACTATTTTAAGCGGATTCATTATACCGGGGGTAGCCAGGTTTCCGCCGAAACCCTGAAACAACTCCATCTTGGCCATGTGATGAACATTCCCTTTGAAAACCTCGATGTTTTTGAAAAGAAGAATATTTCTCTTGATCTTGACGATCTTTTCGAGAAGATGGTGAAAAACCATCGCGGCGGTTACTGCTTTGAAATGAATAGTCTCTTTGCGGCGGTGCTGACCGAGATGGGTTTTCCAGTCACCCGGCATCTGGCCAGAGTCTACCACGGCGGGTTTGATAACTCGGGAAAAACCCATATGGTGTTGCTGGCAGAAGCTGACGGCCAGAAATGGGTCTGTGATGTAGGTTTTGGCGGCAACAGTCTGGCTGCACCGCTTTTATTTGAGGAAGGTCTGGAGCAGGAGCATCTGGGCCGAATTCATCGGGTGATGGCCGACCCGGTTTACGGTTACCGAGTAGAGTTCAAAACTGCCACTGGTTTTGAACCCATCTACGCTTTTACCCGGGAAACCTGTTGTCCGGCGGATTATCTGATTGCAAATCATTTCACTGCCACCTACCCGGAGTCCTTTTTCAGACAGGCGCAGATGTGTGCTTTGGTCACAGAAACCGGCAAGATCACTTATTTTGATGGCAATTTAAAGATTGCTGACGGTGAGGTGCTGACCGAAACAGCCATCAACGGCGATGCCGCAATCAAAGAAGCCTTAAAAAGCTATTTTGGGGTGAAGCTAAATTAAAAGCTGGCAATAAAAAAGCAACAAACCGATTTGAGGATTGTTGCTTTTTAATTGACAAAACCACAGCTTTTGTTTAGAATGAATTCAGTGAAAATCTCAGTAAAAATCAACTTTGAGAGTGGTATTGTCGAGACATTGCGAGGCCCACTCTTTTTTTTGCAGGATTTTATGACGGTTAATGCCATTGTAGACAAATTGAGAAATAGAACAGGAGAAGAGTGAATGAAGAAAAAAATTTCGAAGCCGATTCTGATCGGCGGCATTGCGGTGTTAATCGGCATTGCTGTTCTTGCCGTCATTGTACTGATGATGTTCGGGGGCGGTAAAGAAGAGGTCAGCAAAGATCCCTTAAACTTATACAATAAGATACTAGTGGGGATGCCTAGAGAGGAAGCTGAAAAAGCTTTGAAAGTCGAAGGATCTGCCAAAGGGAAAGGCTTTAACTATGTCGATGAAAACACTGGCTATGGGGTCACAGTGAGCTATAATACAATGGTCACAGAAGCTGCGGATGGTTCGGAAGAGACAGAAGGTGCGGAGGTAGTGGTGTTTAAATCACTATTTGTCCCGGATAACACCTATCTCGACGGACTTGTCAACGCCAATGTTACGGCGGATCAGGTTAACACCCTTAAAGAAGGGATGACCTACGAAGAGGTTAAGACTATTTTAGGTGGAGTAGACGGTACCGAAATAAATTCTGCTTACAATAAAAAAGATGCTGAAAATTCCTATACGGTGATGGCCTGGTTTAATCCAGATCGATCAGTGGCCTATGTTACTTTTCTGGGTTATCAGGGAACGGTCATGGTCTTTGAATTTCGTCCCGAGCAATAAAAAAAACGCAACCTGCGACGGTTGCGTTTTTTTTATTTGCTTTTAAGTGCCGCAATGATCTCTTCAATAATGGTGTCAGCATCGTTATACGGGATTTGACAGGTACCGACCATGTGATGGCCGCCGCCCCCATACTTGAGCATCAGTTTGCCAATATCAGCAGTGCAGCTTCGGTTTAAGATGCTGTAACCGCAGGCAATGGAGACATTTTGTTTTTGCTTGCCGTCAACAATCCAGAGTGATACGTTTTGATCGGGATAAAGGCTGTAAATCATAAAACGGTTGCCAGTATAAATGGTATCCACATCCCGTAAATCGGTAACAATCACATTATTAATAATTTGAGTATGCGCTGTTACCATTTCAGTAAAACGTCGGGCCTGATCGTGGTAAAGATCAATTCGTTCTTTTACGTCCGGCAAGGCCAGAATATCTTCAATGGACAAGTTTCGAAAAAGATTGATCAGTTCTTCCATTAATTGGTAATTACTGATTCGGAAATCCCGGAATCGACCTAATCCGGTACGAGGGTCAGAAATAAAGCCCAGTAGGATCCAGCCAGTGGGGTTTAAGATTTCATCCCGGGTAAGCTTCCCGGAGTCCACCTTATCCACCGAAAAAATCATTTCCTCATAATTGGGAAACTTTGCGGCACTGCCATAATATTCATAAATAATTCGAGCAGCCGAAGGTGCCAGTCGGCTTACGCCTGCCACCCCAGGATGCCATCCCATTCGCTCTTTCTCTGAAGAATGGTGATCAAACCACATCCCGCAACCGGGCACATAGGGAACATTGGCCAGCACATCATTTTCGGTGGGGGAGAAGAGCCCGTCCTGCAGGTCTTTTGGATGAACAAAAATCCAATCATCAATGATGTCGGCTTCTTTTAACAGCATACCACAGATTAAACCGTCAAAATCAGATCGAGTAACTAAACGCATATGAAACCTCCTAAGAAAAAATTCTAGCTAAATGCCACCGTAAGTTTAAAAGCCCCTCGGGCTGTTAAGGTCAGTAAGAATTTAGAAACAGTTTTTATATTGTACCATTTAAGAAGCAGATTTTCCATCTTTTCAATGAAAAAAAATAAGGAACAATTGGGGCTTTAATTAAGGGGTTTAAGATATTTTTAAAAAAAATTATTAAAATGTTTGCTTTATTGATTGTTACGTGTTATTATAAGTAAGAACTTAAATTAATAGTAAATGAATTTAACAGTATTATTTTTTAATTGGTACTATGCTTTACAGTATTATCCTAATTTAGAAATGTAGTTGTTATCCGTATTACAAGGATTTAGGGAATAAAATTAGGAGGTACTCATCAATGAATGGTACAGTGAAATGGTTTAACTCGGAAAAAGGTTTTGGTTTTATTACAGGGGAAGATGGTAAAGATGTATTTGCACATTTTTCACAAATTCAATCAAGCGGTTATAAATCTTTAGAAGAAGGCCAAGAAGTTTCTTTTGAAATTACTCAAGGACCTAAAGGCCCACAAGCCGAAAATATTCAAGTTATCTAATAACACAGATATTTTAAACTTATGCCTGAAAACGGCATAAGTTTTTTTTTATACTGTCACAAAATATTGACAGCACCGATCCCTGATCGCGAACGATAATCCCAAGGGGTTACTGAGGTTTTACGGGGAAAAGGAGGGGATTTTATGTCAACAAACAACATCGAAGCGATGAAAAAAATAATTGACGCGAAGAAAAAGCTAAGTGCACAACAGGGAATAAAAGCTGATAAACCGAGTCAAAACAAGGTAAGTCATCGAAAAGCATTTAAAACAACAAAACGAGGCGGATTTTTCGATAAATAAATCTATTTTCTAAGGAACGCAGACTGCGTTCTTTATTTATGATATGGGTTGGTAAACTATCTCAACCCATTCTGCACTTATATTATAAAGGAGAAACTATTGCAATTTGAAAATTTAAATATTATACAGCCGATTCTGAAGGCTTTAATAGCTGAAGGATACACAGAAGCTACACCAATTCAGGAGAAGGCCATTCCGTCTTTACTGGAAGGCCGGGATTTACTGGGATGTGCTCAAACCGGAACGGGCAAAACTGCCGCCTTTGCTATCCCGATTTTACAGGGGCTTTCATACGAACAGCGAAATCTCAAAGGAAACCGACCCATTAAAGCGTTGATACTGGCACCTACCCGAGAACTGGCTCTACAGATCAGTGATTCATTTAAAGCTTATGGCAAATTTTTAGGTTTGCGGACCTTGGTTATTTATGGAGGTGTATCTCAAAACCCTCAAACCAAGGCATTGTCAGCTGGTGTTGATATTCTGGTGGCAACCCCGGGACGGCTACTGGATTTGATTAACCAAAAATACATACGTCTTAATCAAATCAAGTCTTTTGTACTGGATGAAGCAGACATGATGTTGGATATGGGCATGCTTCAGGATGTCCGAAAAATTATCAAGCACATGCCGGCCGAGCGTCAAAATATGCTGTTCTCGGCAACTATGCCGATGGAAATAGCCAAACTGGCTGGCACCATCCTCCGAAATCCGGCCAAGGTAACCATTACTCCGGTTTCATCAACGGTGGAAGTAATTAAGCAAAATGTGTATTATGTAAATAAAAACAATAAAATCAATCTACTCATTCATTTGCTTAAAAATAAGGAAATTGTCTCTGCACTGGTTTTTTCCCGAACTAAACATGGGGCCGATAAAATTGTTAAGCATCTGGAGCGTTCCGGGTTTAAAGCGCAGGCGATTCATGGTAATAAATCTCAGAATGCGCGGCAATTGGCTCTGAATAACTTTAAAGAACGAAAAACTCGGATCTTGGTTGCAACAGACATTGCCGCCCGGGGAATCGATATTGATGAATTGTCACATGTCTTTAATTATGATTTGCCGGAGGTACCGGAAACATATGTGCATCGGATCGGACGTACGGGTCGGGCTGGCTTTGGCGGCATAGCCATAGCATTTTGTGATCAGGAAGAGATGCCCTTACTGGACGGCATTGAAAAACTTGTGTTGAAATCAATTCCCGTGGTTGAGGTTCATCCCTTTCCTTTGGTGGAGGTGCCAGCAGAACAAAAAATAGCATCTTCCCGTCGTTTGGCAGCACATCAGCCCACAGCGCCCCGAAATCGTCGCGGAAGCGGAAGCGGTTCAGGTAAGTCAACTGGTGGGAAAAAAGATCGGGATCGTTTTTATGCGAAAAACAAGAGAAAAGATAATCTGTAAAATTTGTGTATTTTGAAGTCGTCTGGGTAAAAATTATTACAGAAGATATCCGTAAATAATACTTGACGAATGCTTGTGATAACCATTAGAATTAGTAAATAGGAAAGTTTCGATTCGATTAAAAAGGCGGTGGATTTATGGAAAATATTAGAGTGATGATAGTAGACGATTCAACCTTTTCAATAGCAGTTCTTAAACGGATGCTTCAGAAAGATGGGATAGAGATCGTTGCCACGGCTCTTAACATGAACGAGGCAATAAAAAAAGCCCAAGAGATCAAACCAGATCTGATTACGATGGATATGACCTTGCCTGATGGTGATGGAATCGAGTGTTCAAAAGAAATTCTTAAATGTCTGCATGATACAAAAATTATTGCCATCAGCGCAATGATGGATGAAGAAATTATTCAGCTGGCTAGAAAAGTTGGTATCAAAGGTTACTTGCAAAAACCGGTAGATCAAACGGATTTGGACGCCGCAATTGAGCGACTTTTTGAAGGTGAAGAACTTTACGGTGTCTTAAAGAGCAATTTTGAAGAAGCGTTTAAAGAATCAATTTTCAGTTTTTTGAAGCGGGAGATTGGTGGAGAAGTCGTAGTTGAAAAGGTTGAGGATCATCCGATGACTACAAATTCTTCAGGAATTTCTGTGGCAATTGGGATAATTGGACGGCATGACGGAAGATTGATTATGGATATGTCCGAAGATACTGCCTTGAGCATGACCCGAAAAATCCTTCAGGATGAAGGCCAGCAAATTGACGAAGCGATTAATTTTCTAAGCGAATTCACAAATGTTATCGCTGGTAATGCCTGTTCGCTTTTAAATGGACTTAATCGTTCCTTTGGTCTTCGAGTTTCACCACCCACAGTATTCCGAGGTAAAGATATCACGATTTCGATTGGAGATATTATGAGCGAATCATTTGTTATTAAAACAGATATGGGTGATGTTTTTATGAATGTTGGCTTTCAAAAGGGGGATGTGGAATGGATTTAACAATTATCAATCCTTTTATTGCTTCAGTGACGGATGTGATGCCTCAATTGGGGTTTGCTAACATTGACCTGAAAGAACAAAGCGAGAAATCAAAAAAAATTGTGGCCAGTGGAATTGTACTAACTTTGGGGATAGTTGGTGATAAAAAGGGAAATGTAGCCTATGCTATTGATACTGAAGGTGCTAAGCAGATCGCTTCCATTATGATGATGGGGATGCCGGTGGATGAACTGGATGATATGGCAAAAAGTGCAATTTCTGAGCTTTCCAATATGTTAACTGCCAATGCGGCGATTAATTTTTCCAATGACAATGTTACTGTAGATATTTCACCACCAACGATGCTGACGGGAGAAAGTATTGAGCTTAGTATGAGCAAAGACCAAGTCATGTGTGTAGAATTTGATATCGATGGCATTAAACTGGAAATCAATGTGGCACTCGATTAAATGAGAGTTTTAAAGTAATAAAAAAGGAGCATCCCCCTATCAGGGATCATGCTCTTTTTTTTATTGTCTAAAACGGGTGGCTTTTGGTTTATTTGGTCAATTTAAATTTGCTAACCATATTCTTGAGCAGTTCCGCCTGACTGTAGAGCTCTTCGCTGGCGGCAGCACTTTCTTCGGCAGTGGCCGAATTGGTTTGAACAACCTGAGACACTTGATCGATGCCGGTATTAATTTGGTTGATAGAAGCGGTTTGTTCATGAGAAGCGGTATCAATTTTACTGACTAAGACGGCGACTTTGGTAACCCCATCCACAATTTCGTTGAGTGAATCAGCAGTATTATTGGCAATGACAGTGCCCTCGGAAACTTTGGAAATAGATCCTTCAATCAGTTCGGTGGTTTCCTTAGCTGCTTCGGCACTGCGTCCAGCCAGGGTTCGGACCTCTTCAGCGACGACCGCAAAACCCTTGCCTTGTTGTCCGGCCCGGGCAGCTTCCACTGCTGCATTCAAGGCCAGAATATTGGTCTGGAAAGCAATGTCATCGATGACCTTGATAATATTTGAAATTTTTGCCGAGGAGGCATTGATTTCTTCCATCGATTTTAGCATTTGCTGCATCTGAGTGTTGCCGTTTTCGGCATTTTGCTGAGCGGTCAGAGTCAACTGATTGGCCTGATTGGCATTAATGGCATTTTCTTTGGTTTGAACCGCCACCTCATCAATGGAGGCATTGAGCTCTTCCATTGAACTGGCCTGCTCGGTAGCACCCTGGGCCAGAGCCTGACTGCCGAAGGAGACTTGTCGGGCGCCGGAAGCGACCTCATCAGCTGAGTCATTGATATTTCCAAGAATTTCATTCAGTGAGTTCATGGTATCATTTAATGAATTTTTAATAATTGCATAGCTACCCAGGTAATCCCCCTCCATGTGGTGGGTTAGCTGTCCAGCAGCCATTTGTTCAAGTACGACGGCGGCCTCATTGATGGGCTGCTCGATGGCATCCAGAGTTTGGTTAAAGCCATCGACGATATCCCGGTAACCACCAGCAAATTTTGACGCATCGCTGCGAACGGTCAGGTTGCCGTTGATTCCAGCTTGAGCAAGATTACGGGATTCCTCAATCAAACTGTCAATAGTGGTTAAGGTGGCGATTACCGATGGGATCAGTTTATCGTTGTCGGAACGTTTGCCAATGGCGATAAAGTCACTCAAACGACTGGTGTCACCTTGAGAAATACGGATAAAAGCATCCTGAACATTGAGAAGGCGGGAATGAACCAGGTTGATCTCCTCGGAAAATGCGTTCATATTACCTTTATAATGACCTTCCATGCTAATGGTATAGTCATTAGCGGCCATCTTGGTCATCACCTGTCGAGCCTCATTGATCGGTGCTAACAGGGAATTTAGCGTATTGTTAAAGCCTTCGATGATTTTTTTGAAATCACCGTTGTGCCGGGTGGCATCGGCCTGAATTTCTAACTGGCCTTCGGTAGCAGCTTGAGCTAACATATCAACATCAGATACTAAGGCATTGATATTGTCGATGCATGAGTTAAGGTTTTCTTTAATCGTATTAAAGTCCCCATGATAGGTAGCGGTTATTTTTTCGGGAATATCGCCCCGGCTGATCTTATTGACATAGTCCGCCGACATGTTTAGCGGCTCAACCACTGCATCAAGGGTATTGTTGACACCAACCACAATATCCCGGTACTTACCCTGGAATTTGGTGGCATCACCTCGAACAGATAAATGACCATCGGTGGCTGATTGAGTTAACATTTCTACCTCTGTTTCCAGGTTTTTGAGATTATCAACCACTTCAATAAGACTTTTAGACTGAATATCCTTATCCGATTTGACATCGACGGCAACATTAAGATTTCCCAGAGAAATCTGTTCCAGGGTGGCAATATTTTCCTGAATATTTTCCGATAGTTTCTGGAAGGAAAGTCCCAGCTTGCCCAGCTCATCTTCACGGTTGATGATTGCATCAGGAATTTCACTGTCAAAATCACCCAATTCAGCCTTACGAAACAGCTCAGTGATCAGAACGATAGGATTGACCACCCCTTTGACTTGTTTAACGATGATAAAGCTGAGCACGATCAGGGTTAATAAGAATAATCCGATTAACTGGATGATCAGGGCCATTATCGGGGCATTGAGTTCACTTTGGGACTCCATAATAGCAAGGGTCCAGCCGGTTGCAGGGATCGGGGCATAATAGATGTTATTTTTGCCGGAATCATCACGGAATACCCCGGAACCGGGTTCACCACTGAGCATAGCTTCCCCCAGCGTCGACAAGCTTGGGTTGGGATCTTCAAGCAAGTTGACGGCCATTGCCTTGGAAACATCAGCATCAGCAATATAGAGGCCGGTTCGGTCCACCAGAAAGGCGCGACCGGTTTCACCGATTTTGATGTTGCTGACCATTTGTTGAAGACTGGAAAGATCGATATCGCCGGTAACCACCCCTTTGAAATTACGATTGGTATCATAGAAAGCGGATGCAGCAGTGACCATCGAAATCCCCAAGGCTTCGTCTTTAAATGGTGACGACCAGGCAATTTTACCACCAGCGTCTTTACCTACCATGTACCATTCCTGATTGGGATAATCATAATCATCAGTACTAAACAAGGCTTCAGCGTAGGCGATATTTGAGCTCTCCCGATAGGCGTATGGTCCGAAATATTTAATTTCAGGTAGATAAGCATTGTAGTCATAAAAGACTCCGACACCATAAGTATCGTCAGTAAGTTCAACATATTGGGTTAAGAGCTTGTTATACTCTGAGGGAGCCATCTGAGTGCCAGTGACGCCGATAGTGGTGCTCAAACTGCTCACCGCTTTGCTGTGAGTACTGAGTACCTGCTCAATCTCACCAATAGTATTACTAAGCTGGAGATTCATTTGTTCTTCAATTTGCTGATTTTCGGTGTTGATGCTTAATGCCGTGACAGTGATGCCAATCACCAACAGGGCCAGGGCCACAAAAATGATCACCATTGAGGTGATTTTATTACCGATTGAGTGCTTGTTAAAAATCTTCATTGTGATTTCCGCCTTTAAATTTTTTAATTAGTGGTCATTTTATACCCCATTCTAAATCATTTTAAACCGAAACGCTACGGTATAATTGTTAAATCGCTGCTAAAAAGTCGTTATTTTATTACTGAAAAACTGGAGGTGAATTTTTGTAAAAAAAAGTTAAAACGGTAATGTTTTTTTACTGGGCCTGGATTTGAGTTTGAAGCTGTAAAAAATTCTGGCCCAGCGGCTTGCTGATATTGGGCAGACCGATGCGGGTAAAAAGATCCATTAGAGCTGTCCAATAGGGTGGATAGAGTCCCTGACCCTTAGAAATCAAGGGTTCCTGGTTCTCGATGATTATTTTTAAATCCCAGCCGAAAGCAGTATCACTATTCTCTGAGGTGTTTGCTGACTGATAATTGCTTTTCCAGTTCAAGACATAAAGCTGATAGAAATCCTCAAGTAATTGTTGCCACTGGAGCTGGTCAATGTAGATCTCCGGAAGATCCGGGTAATAACACAGAAAGGGCCCCTCAATGGTGGCTCCGGCGGCAGTTTTTGTAAAGGTCAAATTTTGACTGGCAATCGCCTTCTGATAGGTATTAAAGATAATCTGGCGGGTGTCTGCTACGAGTTCATGGTAATCGTGGCCAAATTTGGCTTGGCAGTCCCGGCAAAACAATAAGGGTAAGGTCGCTGGGCTGGTGTTAATGCCGCCGCATTTAGGACAGAAGATAGGGCTCATTAGGGTCTCCTTTCGTCGACAAAAATTCGGGTATTGGTGGTGACTTCTTCAATGCATTCGTTGAGCCATTCGATGTAGGATTTTTCGCGTTTGATGGCCGATTTAAGGACAATATAGTCGCCGTATTCGGGACTCTGTATCTTTGAAATGTCTTTAGAGTCCAGTAATATCTGCATGTTGTTCTGGAGCTTTTCCAGTTTTTCCTGACGTTGGGTCAGTTGGTAGTGAAAGTGGTTCAGGATTTTGGCATTGGACAGAGATTCGATAAAATAAGCTTTTAGCCGAAAAATATCCTTGGGAGTAGGCTCCAGTAAATCCTGCTGTAAAATCCAGTTGTGAAATTCCTGTCTGCCTTTTTCTGTAATTGAATAAATTTTTTTGCGAAGTTTTTCATCCTCGGGTAGTATTTCGTAGGTAATTAGCTTTTCGTCGGTGAGCTTTTTTAATTCCGGGTAGATTTGGCTGTGCTTGGCATACCAAAAATTAACCAGTTCCATATTAAATACTTTCATTAAATCGTAGCCAGTCATAGATTCCCGGTTGATCAAGCCGAGGATGGCATATTTTAGAGTTCTCATGTGTTTAAGCCTTTCGTTTTTTGTCAAATAGTTATCCACTTCTATTTTATCTGATTTTTGTTAGAAATGCATTTATTTTCTTGGCTAGTTTTAATATTAACATCAACAAGCAATTTATTTGCCTTGACTTGATTAAAAAGAATCATTTACAATAATAGTACAGGATATTAATAAACTATCATACCGACCAATTGTTAATCTGGTGTTCGCCACAAGATCGGACAGGCTACCGCCGCGTTCGCCTTAATGCGTACAACATGCGAACAATTATTGGTATTAGGATATGCTCTTTAATAGGCTGAAATTACGAATTTAAAGTAGAGTGGAGAATTTATGAAAAATATTAGAAAAATGGATAGTGTCGTGACGCCGGAGGGCAAAGAACGATACTAAGCCTTTAGCCCTCCAAACGGTCAAAATACTAAATTTGGAGGAAAAAAATGAATAAAATAGATTTAGAAAATTACGGATTGAATCAGCACCTTAAACAGGAAGCGAGTTTGTACAGTGACTTGTTCGTAGCCAGGGTGACGGAGCAACATCGGGAACTGTATAAGGTGATCACTGAAAACGGCGAATTGCTGGCTGAGGTGTCCGGGAAATTTGTGTTTAAGACTGAAGACAATACCAGCTTTCCAGTGGTTGGCGATTGGGTGATGATTGATCGGACCGAGGAAGGTTCGGGCAATGCGGTGATCCATCAGGTATTAAGTCGCACCAGCTTGTTTGAACGAAAAGCGGCCGGAACGGGAAATGGAGTTCAGATTGTCGCTGCCAATTTTGATCTGGTTTTTATTTGCATGTCGTTAAACAATGATTTTAATCTGCGCCGGCTGGAACGCTATTTATCAATTGCCTGGAGTAGTCAGGCCAGGCCAGTGATTGTCCTGACGAAAGCGGACCTATGCGATGATTTACCGTCGCGTCTAGGTGAAATTTCTGCTGTCCGGGTAGGAACTGATGTGGTGGTTTGCTCCAGTGAGGGCAACCGTGGTTATGACGAGATTGCAGCCTATCTGTCGGTGGGAAAAACGAGCGTCTTTCTGGGATCGTCCGGGGTGGGTAAATCCACCATTATCAATCATCTGATGGGGGCAGAAGTGCTCGAAACCAAAGGCCTGAGAAATGATGATCGGGGCAGGCACACCACCACCCATCGTCAACTTCTGCTATTGCCCGGCGGTGGCGTGGTCATAGATACCCCAGGGATGCGGGAACTCCATCTCGAAAAGGCGAATCTTTCCAAGTCCTTTGAGGATATTGAGGCACTGGCCAAGCAATGCCGCTTTGGAGACTGTCGCCACAGCGGCGAACCGGGTTGTGCGGTCCGAGCTGCCATTGAATCGAAAAACCTCTCGGAAAAACGGTTTGAAAACTATCGCAAGTTGCAAAAAGAAATGGACTACGAAGGACTCAATTCACGTCAGCTGGAAGCCGAAAAAATTAAAAAAATGTTTGGCAGTAAAGGCGAAATGAAACAGATCATGCGTCAGGCAAAAAATAAAAACAAACGCTAAATAACGATTAGGTCACAATTTTTAATTCAAAGGAGAAATAAGATGAAGCAACAAAATCTGCCGGAATCTTACAGTAAACAGGATGCCATTTTAATGGCTGGTTTTAGTTATCAGACCTACCCTTTTTTTGATCAGCAGCAGCTGGCACTGCCAGCCGGTTTTGAGCTTAGGTATTCATTTAACGGTAAGACCGGGGTGACGGAAAAAACGGAAGAAAATTTTGGCTTTATTGCTGAGTCAGAAGATCGGCTTGTACTGGCTTTTCGGGGGACCGATTCAACCCCCAATCTGGATTCGGATTTGGATCTTTTTCAGATTCCCTTTCCCTATGTAAAAAATGCCGGGTCTAGCCATCGAGGCATCACCCGGGTTTATCAGTCGCTTAGGGAGGAAGTGATAGAGCAGATCAGTCAATTGCCTGACACTAAAAAACTCTACATCACTGGTCACAGTCTGGGGGGTGATCTGTCGATTATGGCGGCGCTGGATTTTGCTGTTAATACTGCCCGTAAAGAAGCGATTGTTTATACCATTGCGGCAGGTCGGCCCGGTGATCGGGATTTTGTCGGTACTTACAACGCCCACGTCAAAAACAGTTATCGGATATTTAATGTCCATGATTTTATCCCAACCCTGCCAGCCGCCGAGTATCCGGCTCCTTTCACTGAAGCCGGGTTGTTCTATGAACACGTGAACGCTTCGGTTCCGATTGGTTTTCAGATGGACAACCTGTTTTTGAATCACCGGATCAACTGTTATTTCCAGAAGCTGGGAGAGCAGGATATTAATTATATGAATGCTCTGCGCAGCAGTAGTCCAGGCTTTTGTCCGGAACCGATAAATTTGAAGGAATTGGCGGATTCGATGAAAAACAATTAGGGATTTGCCAAGTAATCCCAGTTGACATCCCAGGAGAGGTTTAAATGATAAAAAAAATTGAAAATATAGATTTGGAAGCAGCAATAGATCTGGCCAATCAGGTATTTCATGAATTTATTGCCGATGGCTACACCGAAGAAGGGCGCCAGACCTTTACCGATTATTTGGACTATAAGTTGGAAGAAATGGCTGAGGATTTGGAAAGCGGCCATAAGAAACTGTGGGGTTTCTATGAAGACAACCGGATCATCGGGGTCATTGGCACCCGGGATCGTTTTCATGTTTCACTTATGTTTGTCGATAAGAACCATCACCACCAGGGCATTGCCCGGGCTTTATTTGACACAGTGCTGGCGGATTTAAAAAGCCAGCTACCGGGAAAATTCTTTGTAATGACGGTCAATTCATCTCCTTATGCGGTGGAAGTTTACCGTCGTTTCGGTTTTGAGGCAACCGCTACGGAACAGGTTAACAAAGGGATTCGGTTTGTACCGATGAAGCTGACAGTTTGTTAAGTGGTCCTGGAATTTTCTTAATGATTGCGTTGTCATAAAAAAATAATTTGACAAAAACCGCAATATCGATTAAGCTTTATCTAATTTAATCGTTCAATCAAACCGTTGACGTGGAGATAACGGTGTATCGTGCAGTTACAGAGAGCGGGGAAGGCTGAGAGCCTCGCACAACGCAGATCATCAAATGGACCACTGAGGGCGCAGTCAAAGGAAATGTGTATTTCTGAGTATTCTGCGACGTGACGCATACGTCAGTTGCGAGGGATATGTTTGTATCCTGCAGAGTGTACAGGGATTTTTCTCTGTAAATGAAGGTGGTACCGCGGGCTTAAATTTTTTGCGCTCGTCCTTGATTAATTTTTATTAATCAAGGACGAGCGTTTTTTATTACTTAAAAAACGTATAAATAGGTGTGGGCACTGATTGGAAGGTTAACTCGTCACTGACGTACCGACCAATTATTAATCTGTTGTTCGCTGCGGGATCGGACAGGCTTCGCCGTGTTCGCCCCGATGCGTACAACATGATGTAATAATTGTCGGTACTGGGTAGTGGTGGGATTTTAGTTTTTGCTCATCACTTTTAAGCAGCTAATTAACAAAGTTTCATAAGAACTAAAAACTGGATTACGAGATAAATTTTTCTTTACGAAAGGATACGATTATGATTAAACCATCGATGGAAGAGGCCAGAGGGTATTGTGGGGATTATCAGAGCATCCCGATTAGTCTGGAGCTGTTTTCAGATATTAAGACACCGATTGAGGTGCTTAAAGTTTTAAAAGGAACCGGCAAAATGTGTTACTTGTTAGAAAGTGTGGAGGGCGGCGAAAAATGGGGGCGGTATTCCTTTTTGGGTTTTGATCCGACCCTGACGGTGAGCTGTCTGGATGGCGAAGTGGTGGTTAAAAATGGCAAAATCAAGGACATTCTCGCCGATGACCCACGGACGGTGCTGCGGGAAATTCTGGCCCAGTGGAAAAGCCCCAAGCTGGATTTTATGCCGGTGTTTACCGGCGGCTTTGTCGGCTATATCTCCTATGATTTTGTTAAATACACCGAAACCAACCTGGTGCTTACAAATGCTAATGCCGAAAATTTTGATGACATGAATCTGATGCTTTTTGATAAGGTCATCGCCTATGATCATCTGCGCCAGAAAATTGTGGTGATTGTCAATATTAAAACCGATAACTTTGAGCAAAACTATATTGACGGGGTGATTGTACTTAAGGAAATTGAAGCGTTGATAAAAAGCGGAAACAGCACCGTGGCGTTTCGGGGTCAGGTGACATCAAAGTATCGCTCGCTGTTTAGCAAAGAATACTATTGCGAGATGGTAAAAAAAACTCGGGAGCATATTGTTCAGGGCGATATTTTCCAGGCCGTCATTTCCAACCGGCTGGAAGCTGACTTTGAGGGCGATCTGCTGTCGGCCTATCGGGTGCTGCGAACGGTTAATCCCTCGCCGTACATGTTTTATATCGACTTTGACGCGATTCAGGTCGCCGGGGCATCGCCGGAAACCCTGGTGTCGCTGAAAAATTCGCGGCTGGCAACTTTTCCGATTGCTGGCACCTGTCCCCGCGGCGAGACACCGGAAGAGGACGAGGCCTTTATCGCCGAGTTGCTCAAGGACGAAAAGGAGCTCAGTGAACACAATATGCTGGTCGATCTGGGTCGCAACGATCTCGGCAAGGTTAGTGAGTTTGGCTCAGTTGCGGTGACAACCTACCAGGAGGTCGTCCGTTATTCCCATGTTTCACACATTTCTTCCACTGTCACCGGCACCCTTAAAGCCGGGCTGGATCAGCTCGATGCCCTCGGGGCGGTATTGCCGGCGGGAACCCTGTCCGGAGCGCCGAAAAAACGGGCGATCGAAATCATCAATGCTCTGGAAGGCCAGAAGCGTGGCGTTTACGGCGGGGCGGTCGGCTATATCGATTTTTCCGGCAATATGGATATGTGCATTGCGATTCGGATGGCGGTTCGCAAAAACGACAAGGTTTATGTCTCTGCCGGAGCCGGAATTGTCGCTGACAGCATCCCAGAAAACGAATTTAATGAATCCCAAAACAAGGCCAGAGCGATGTTTGAAGCCCTCGAACGAGCCCAGGAGGTGGAATAATGATTTTACTGATTGACAATTACGACAGTTTTTCCTATAACCTGTATCAATATGTGGGAATGATCAATCCCGATATCCGGGTGATTAAAAATGATGAACTGAGTTTGGCCGAAATTATTGCTTTAAAACCGGATCATATCATTGTCTCACCGGGGCCGGGACGACCGGCGGAGGCGGGGATCTGCGAAGAGGTGATCGACACTTTCAAAGACAAAACCCCGATTCTGGGGGTCTGCCTGGGTCATCAGGCGATCTGTGAGGTTTTTGGCGGTACCATCACCTATGCCAGTACTCTGATGCACGGCAAAAGCAGCAACGTCCATATTGCCAACGGCAGTCCGATCTTTCGGGGTCTGCCGCCGATTATTGTAGCCGGCCGCTATCATTCCCTCAGTGCCGAGCGCAGCAGTCTGCCGGATGAGCTGCTGATTATCGCCGAGGATGACGATGGTGAGGTGATGGCGGTGAAGCATCGCAATTATGATGTTTACGGGGTGCAGTTCCATCCCGAATCGATCCTCACCGATTCGGGCCACACGATGATTGAGAACTTTTTAAAGATAGGAAACGAAAATGATTAAAGCAGCGATATACGATATTGTCAACGGCAAGGATCTGTCCCTGGAGCGCACCCGCGAGGTCATGGATCAGATTATGAACGGCCAGGCTACTAACGCCCAGATCGCCTCGTTTCTGACGGCGATGCGGATGAAGGGCGAAACCATCGATGAGATTACCGCCTGTGCGATGGTGATGCGGGACAAATGCACTAAGATCCTCCCGAAAACCGATGTACTGGATATTGTTGGTACCGGCGGCGATGAGGTGTCGACCTTTAATATTTCGACCGTGGCGGCACTGGTGATTGCTGCTGGTGGAGTGCCGGTAGCCAAGCACGGCAACCGCAGCGTCTCCAGCAAATGCGGTTCGGCCGATCTGCTAGAAGCTTTGGGCGTGAATATTGAATTGTCGGCGGAGAAAAGTGCCGTAATTCTGGATGAGTTGGGGATCTGCTTTATGTTTGCCCCGACTTATCATACCTCGATGAAATACGCCGGGCCGGTCCGCAAAGAACTGGGGATCCGGACGATTTTTAATATTCTCGGTCCGCTGGCCAACCCGGCTGGCGCCAATATGCAGTTGCTGGGCGTTTATGACGAAAACCTGGTCGAGCCACTGGCCAATGTTCTGAACAAATTAAAGGTCAAACGGGGGATGGTGGTTCACGGTCACGACGGCCTGGACGAGATTACCCTGACTGACACCACCACCATCTGCGAAATTGCCAATGGCAAGATCAACAGCTTTTTTATCACCCCGGAACAATTGGGACTAAAACGCTGTGAATTATCGGATTTGATCGGCGGCGAAAAGGAAGAAAATGCTGTCATCACCCTGAATATCTTAAACGGCGAAAAAGGACCAAAGCGGGATGTGGTGGTGCTGAATTCGGCCTTCTGCCTGTATATGTCCCACAACGATATCACCCTCCGGGATTGCGTCAAAATGGCCGAGGAGATTATCGATTCCGGCAAGGCTAAGGCTAAACTGGATGAATTCGTTAAGCGCAGCAATGAGATTACCATCGAGGTGCTGGCATGATATTGGATCAAATTGTGGCCTCCACCACTAAACGGGTGGCGGCGCTTAAAGAAACAACCACTCTGGCGCTGCTAAAAAGTCAGGCCAAACGCTCGGAAACGCCCTTTGCTTTTGAAAAAGCCCTGGCCAGAAAGTCAGCCGCTGGAGAAATTGCTTTTATCTGCGAGGTCAAAAAAGCTTCGCCGTCCAAAGGCGTGATTGCGCCAGATTTCCCTTATCTTAAGATTGCCCGGGACTATCAGGCTGCCGGAGCCGATGCCATTTCAGTGCTGACTGAACCGGAATTTTTTCAGGGCACGAGTGCTTATCTGACCGAAATCAAAGAACAGGTAAGCATTCCGGTGCTGCGTAAAGATTTTATTATTGATGCCATCCAGATTTATGAAGCCCGCCTGATCGGCGCCGATGCGATTTTACTGATCTGTTCAATTCTCACCACCGCGCAGATTAAGGACTATCTAGGTATTGCTGATGCGCTGGGGCTGTCGGCGCTGGTCGAAGCCCACGATGAAGCAGAAGTTAAGCAAGCCCTGGCCGCCGGCGCCCGGATCATTGGGGTCAACAACCGCAATCTTAAAACCTTTGAAGTGGATCTCCAAAACAGCATCCGCTTGCGCAAGCTGGTGCCGCCAGAAATCCAGTTTGTTTCGGAAAGTGGGATACGGACTCCGGAAGACATCGCGAAACTGCGGAAAAATGGGACGAATGCGGTACTGATTGGCGAAACGTTGATGCGTAGTGGGGATAAGAAACAGGAACTGGACAAGCTACGGGGGTAGCTGCGGCGGTGGTGAGGGCGAGGGTCTGACCCCTTGGTCATCACGGATCGCCCCTACGAATTGATGATAGACGGTGCCGTTTAAATAGTATACACCAATGTGATGTGTTAGGTTGTAGGGGCGGGTAGTACCCGCCCGGAACGTCGATTTTATAGCAAATGTTTATTATAAAATTGGCGCCGGATGGAATTAAGAGCGAGGAGTTAACCATGACAAAAATAAAAATCTGCGGGTTATCCCGCTTAGAAGATATTGCGGCGGTGAACGCGGCCCGGCCGGATTATATTGGCTTTGTCTTTGCCACCAGCAGGCGTCAGGTCGATATGGCAACGGCGCGAGTCCTAAAACAAGCGCTTGATCCCGGCATTGCCGCGGTGGGGGTTTTTGTCAACCACCCGGTGGCCGAGATCATTGCGCTGGCCGAGCAGGGCATTATCGACATCATCCAGCTGCATGGGGATGAGGAGGAAGCCACCGTCCGGTTGCTGCAAACCCAAACCGGTGTGCCGGTAATCCGGGCGTTGCGGATCAGCAACCCGGTCGACATCCGGGCCAGCACCGCCGATTACCGGCTCTTTGACACCTACGATCCTTCCCAATACGGCGGTTCCGGGGCGGCCTTCAACTGGGATCTGCTGGCCGGAACCAGCGGCGATTTCTTTCTGGCCGGCGGCCTCAACCGCAGCAACATCGCCGCCGCCATCAACCAGGTCAATCCCTACTGTGTCGACTTAAGCAGCGGCGTCGAAACCGCTGGTAAGAAAGACCGGGACAAGATTATTGAGATTGTCGAAATGATCAGAAAAATTCGCGGTTAATAAAAACTACTGGAATAAATACACTGTCGTAACGCATTATTCCGTAGCGGCGGTCATTGACCGCCCGCAAGCGTAGATCTTATGCCATGCGTTTATCTTAACAGCAACAGCGTCCGGGCGATTGCGAATCGCCCCTACAAACCGAGGATAGACGATGCAGTTTAATAAAAGCATGGAGATTTGATATAAAAAGGAGAAAGAAAATGAGTAAAGGAAAATACGGGATCCACGGGGGGCAGTACACACCAGAAACCCTGATGAATGCCATTATTGAAGTGGAAAAAGCTTATGAACACTATAAAAACGATCCGGCTTTTCAGGCTGAGTTAACCGAACTGTTAAATGAATACGCCGGTCGGCCTTCGCGGTTGTATTATGCGAAGAAAATGACCACCGATCTGGGTGGTGCCAAGATCTATCTCAAGCGTGAAGATCTAAACCATACCGGCTCCCATAAGATTAACAACGTTCTGGGTCAGGCACTGCTGGCCAAGAAAATGGGGAAAACCCGGCTGATTGCCGAAACTGGTGCCGGTCAACATGGGGTGGCTACCGCCACTGCCGCCGCTTTGATGGGCTTTGAATGTGAAATCTTTATGGGTAAAGAAGACACTGACCGCCAGGCTCTCAACGTCTTTCGGATGGAGCTGTTGGGTGCCATGGTCCATGTAGTTACCTCCGGCACGATGACCTTAAAGGATGCTGTTAACGAAACTTTTCGGGAATGGACAACCCGGGTGGACGATACCCACTACGTCCTCGGTTCGGTGATGGGGCCGCATCCCTTCCCGGAAATGGTTCGCGATTTTCAGAGTGTCATCAGCAAAGAAGCCCGGGCGCAGATTCTAAAAAAGGAAGGCAAACTGCCCAGTGCTGTAATCGCCTGTGTCGGCGGCGGCAGTAATGCCATCGGCGCCTTCTATAACTTTATTCCCGACGCCGAAGTCCGGCTGATCGGCTGTGAAGCGGCGGGCAAAGGGGTCGATACCGCCCTCCATGCGGCCACTATTGCCAATGGCAGTCTGGGGATCTTCCACGGCATGAAATCCTATTTTTGTCAGGATGAATACGGCCAGATCGCCCCGGTTTACTCGATTTCGGCGGGGCTCGACTATCCGGGCATTGGGCCGGAGCATGCTAATCTCCATGACACCAAACGGGCTGAGTATGTGCCGATCACTGATGATGAAGCTGTCGCCGCCTTTTTCTATCTGTCTCGGACTGAGGGGATTATTCCGGCCATTGAATCGGCCCATGCGATTGCTTATGCAATGGTGCTGGCACCGACGATGAGTAAAGACGAAATCATTATCGTCAATGTTTCCGGCCGGGGCGACAAGGATGTGGCGGCGATTGCCCGCTACAAGGGGGAAAATATCTATGAGTAACATAATAGAAGCAAATAAAATCAAAGCAAATAAAATTTCACAAATTTTTGCCGACCAGAAAGCCTTTATTGCCTTTTTAACGGCTGGCGATCCGAGCCTTGCTAAAACCGAGGAATTTATTCTGGCGATGGCCGCCGCCGGGGCCGATCTGATTGAAATCGGGATTCCTTTTTCGGACCCCATCGCTGAAGGGCCGGTGATTGAAGCGGCCAACGAACGGGCGCTAAGCATCGGCACCACCACCGATAAGATCTTTGCGATGGTTAAGCGTGTTCGGGAGAAAACATCAATTCCATTGGTCTTTTTAACCTATATGAATCCTATATTTGTTTATGGGACCGAAACGTTTTTTACCGCTTGTGAAAAAGTGGGAATCAATGGGGTCATTATTCCAGATCTGCCTTTTGAAGAAAAGAGGGAGGTTCGAGAGACCGCTAAAAACCACGGGCTGGACGTCATCACCCTGATTGCTCCGACCTCCCAGGATCGGATTCAGATGTTGGCCGTCGATGCCACCGGTTTTATCTATCTGGTGTCATCGATGGGCGTTACCGGGGTGCGCAGCGAGATTAAAACCGATCTGGCCGCCATTATTGCCGACATCCGCCAGGTAACCCAGACCCCGGTGGCGGTGGGCTTTGGAATCGCCACTCCAGAACAGGCTGCAGTGATTTCGCAGCTTGCCGATGGTGTTATCGTCGGCAGCGCCATCGTCCGGATCATCGCCGAGCACGGCGCCGCCGCCACCGACCCACTGTCTGACTACGTCCGCAAGATGAAGGCGGCGCTGGTTTAGGGTGTATCGGCAGTAAAGCTAGTACCGACAATTGGTCGGTACGGCAAGATAACGTAATGGTTTAAATATAGCGTTAACCAGCATTCAACCCCTATTATCCGCACAAAGTTTACAAAAGATTAACACAAAATTTTTATTTTCAACCGGAATCCTATTGATGTAACGAATTTTTGCAGGTTTCCTTCAATATTTTTCATGAATCAGTTGATTCCGTCCAAAAAAAATCAATTGATATCGTTTTTTTACATTCAAAATGGGTAAAAACGTGTTATAGTATGGTTAGAGTACTAATAATGTTTGTAGGAGGACGTCTTATGAAAAAATTTATTAATGATGTAGAAAATGTGGAAAATGAAATGCTTGAAGGTATCGTTCTGGCCCATCCTGAATACGTAGCTCGAGTAGAAGGTTTTGATGTGCTGATTCGTGCTGACAAAAAAGTTGGCAAGGTTGCTTTGGTAAGCGGCGGCGGCAGTGGACATGAACCCTCTCATGGCGGATTTGTCGGAAAAGGAATGCTTGACGGTGCTGTCGCAGGATCTGTATTTACTTCTCCCACACCAGACCAGGTATTTGAAGCGATCAAAGCAGTTGATGCCGGTGAAGGTGTATTATTAGTTATCAAGAATTACACTGGTGATATCATGAACTTCGAAATGGCTGCCGAACTGGCTGAAGCTGAAGGCATCAAAGTGGCCAACGTGGTTACCAATGATGATGTTGCTGTTGAAGATAGTCTTTATACAACCGGACGTCGCGGTGTTGCCGGAACTGTTTTTGTTCATAAAATCGCCGGTGCAAAAGCTGAAGCTGGTGCTAGCCTGGAGGAAGTCAAAGCCACGGCACTAAAGGTTATTGCTAACGTTCGCACCATGGGTGTCGCTTTGAAACCTTGTACTGTTCCAGCGGCAGGAAAACCGGGTTTTGAATTATCAGAAGATGAAATGGAACTGGGTATCGGAATCCACGGTGAACCGGGAACCGAACGAAAACCAATCCAGACAGCTGATGAAATCGTTGATTATCTGATGGATCGAATTTTAAAAGATATGGATCCTAAAGCCGGTGACGAAGTCGCCGTCATGATCAATGGTGCCGGAGCAACCCCACCAATGGAACTATATATCTTAAACCGTCGAGTTCAACAAATTTTAGCGGACAAAGGCGTTAAAGTATTTAAGACTTTTGTGGGTGACTACATGACCTCCATCGACATGGCTGGCGCATCGATTACCTTATTAAAATTAGATGCCGAACTAAAAGATTTATTACTGGCTCAAGCTGATACCATCGGTTTTAAAATGTACTAAAATTTCGCGCTACAATTTGGTAAGTACTTTGCTAACGTACCGACCAATTGTTAATCTGTTGTTCGCTCCGATGCGTACAAGATGATGTAACAATTGTCGGTACTTAGTTTGGTGTTAAGATAAAGGTTTTAGAGAACTAATTGAGAAGAACATAGAAACGAGGAAAGAAATGGCAACAAAGGCAGAAGTACTGGATTTTATCCGGGTTTATGCGGATAAAATGGCAGAACATCGACAAGAATTGACCGATTTTGATCAGGCAATCGGTGATGGCGATCATGGGATTAACATGAGTCGGGGATTTAAAGCGGTGATGGAAAAATTACCGACTGTTTACGAAAAAAATATTGACGATATCTTAAAAACTGTGGGGATGACCCTGGTCTCCACCGTTGGCGGCGCTTCCGGACCACTTTACGGCACCGCTTTTATGAAAGCCGGGGCGGCTGTCAAAGGTAAAGAAGAATTGTCCGATGAGGATATTATTCTGGCACTGGATGAAGCTGTCGGTGGCATCCAGTTTAGAGGAAAAGCAGTCGAAGGTGAAAAAACCATCCTCGATAGTATGATTCCCGCTATCAATGCCATTAAAGCCAGTATTGCTGACGGCAAAACGATGACCGAGGCTCTGGTTGCCGCTGAAGCCGCGGCTTGGGACGGAGTTGAATACACGAAAACTATCATTGCCACCAAAGGACGGGCCAGCTATCTGGGAGAACGGAGTATTGGGCATCAGGATCCCGGGGCGACATCAATGGCATATGCCTTTCAAGCCATTAAAGAAGTGGCAGAAAAGGTGGGTGTTTAACTTATGGTCGGAATTGTAGTTGTTTCTCATAGTCAGAAAGTCGCCGAAGGAGCAGTAGAACTGGCCAGACAAATGGCGCCAGAAGCTAAAATAGCTGCTGCTGGGGGAATGGAAGATGGTAGCATTGGTACCGACGTTTCTAAAATATTGGCTGGCATCGAAGCTGTTCAGGATGGTGATGGTGTGGTAATTCTGGTTGATCTCGGCAGTGCCGTGATGAGTTCGGAAATGGCCATAGAAATGCTGGAAGATAGCAGTCAGGTAAAGATTATTGATGCACCGATTGTCGAAGGTACAATCTTTAGTTCTGTGGAGGCTTCTATCGGCTCATCATTTGATGAAGTCATCGAAGTGTTGGCAGGAGCAAAATCTTATAAAAAGTTCTGAAACCAATTGGTTTCATAGAAAAAACCCGGGAGACCGGGTTTTTTTACTATAAGTACAAATAACGAAAAGAAAAAAATGTAATGAAATTAAGAATAACTTGTGATATAATATCTAAAATGTAGCGAACGGTTTAAATAGTTTTCTTCACTATTTAATTGTCGGAAGTCATATTCCTTTGAAAGGAGAAAAACGATGGATCCAATCACTTTAAATGCAGTTGAACTTCAAGGTTCAGCGCCCACACTTTCAAAAAAAATTGAAGCGGTTACTGTTAAGCCTACAGCAGATAGCATTAACGGTCAGAACGCTGCTGCTGAAGCCAATTCTTATTATAAATACGATACCATGGAGCTCAGCCGGGAATATGTGGGGTCTCGGATGAAGAGTGAAAATTCGACCATCAACAGCGATACCGACCAACGTAATTCTATCGTTGATCAAAAACCGTCACGGATACCCAACGAGAACGAAGAAGAGAACTCTGAAAAAAAGGAAGCCAAGAGCCAAACCGCTGATATAGACGAAAAAGAAGAAGAAAAGGTTAACGGGAATCAGCTGGGTGGATACACCAACTCTCAATTAAAGGGTCTGGTTTTATCGGGAAAGATTACTGTGGCTGCTTATAATACTGAAGTGAAAAGGAGACAAAACGACAATGATGCCGCTGAGCCCCAGAACAAAAAACCGGTGATGGGCCAGTCCGGGAAAAAAGCCACAAACAGTATATTCTAATGCTTTGGTTGACAAGCATAAACCTGAAAAGAAGCGAAAGCCCGGATCTCTATCATCCAGCGGACTGCTTCTTTTTTAATTACAGCTAAATTGACTTGAAAAAGTTAAATGTGTAACAGACTACGATCTAAGCGAAAATATAGGGAATTTATTTACCTTACTTAGACCAATTAGATTATAAAAAGAATGTATCCATAGTAAAAGAGCGAGAAGATGATTGTTAACAATCATCTTCCCGCTCTTTTTAGATTATGCTTTGGTGTGAACGCCAATTTTCTTATCCATGACGGAAATATGTTTGGTCAGCCAGTCAACAACCATCTGATTAGCATTGATGATCACCGAGATATTACCGCCCGATGTATCATATGCGCTTTTTAGTTTGGCTAGTTCTGCTATGAAGTTTTTGTGAGCAGTCTGCTGATCAGCCAGTCCCGGGTAATTGATGCTTTTCATGTAGGCTTCCTCATCACTGAAATGCTGTTTGGTATAAGCATCCAAGAAATTCAGTAGCTCACCGACTACTTCTTTGGATTTACCGTTTTTACCGGCTTCAAAAAGTTCATCGGCCATTTTAAATAATTGTTGATGCTGCCCATCGATACTGGCGACACCGACAGATAAATCCTGAGTCCATACAATAGCCATATTAAATCCTCCTGGGTGTAAAAATTAAATGCAATAAAAATTTACCTGTAAAAATTATAACCCTGTTGAACTAGAAAATCAAGAGTGCTTCTAAAGTAAATTGGTTTTAGTTAGATTATCACTACTATTAAGAAAACAAAGCTGATGATCTTAATATTTGTCATTATCCATTGTCCACTCATCCAGCTCAATTTGAGGTATTGATAGGGAAGCAGTAGATTGCGAAGTTTTCCTGATCCCTTCTGAGGAAAAATCGATTTTTTTAGTTTTAATGGTAAATGCACCAACCATTTGTTTGAGCATTTCGGCCTGCCCGGAGAGTTCCTCGCTGGCGGCCGCGCTCTCTTCAGCGGTGGCTGAGTTGGTTTGAACCACCTGAGAAACCTGTTCAATCCCCTGTGTAATCTGAGCGATTTCCGCGGCCTGATCGTTGGATGCCTGGGTTATGTTCCCTACCAGGGCAGTGACCTTTTCAATATCAGAAAGGATTTGGGACAGGCTTTCAGCTGTTTCATCGGCAATTTTTGAACCGATTGAAACCTTGTCGATGGAGCCTTCAATCAACCCGGTGGTTTCTTTGGCGGCTTCGGCCGAGCGGGCGGCCAAGGTGCGGACTTCTTCGGCGACTACCGCAAAGCCTTTACCGTGTTGTCCGGCTCGAGCGGCTTCTACCGCCGCATTCAGAGCCAGAATATTGGTCTGGAAGGCAATGTCATCAATCACCTTGATGATTTTTGAAATATTTTGGGATGAGTCATTGATATCTACCATGGCAGTGACCATGCTGTTCATTCGGACATTCCCGATTTCGGCGTTGTTACGGACTTCAATGGAGCGTTGGTTGGCTTCATTGGCCCTGATTGCATTTTGCTTGGTTTCCTGGGTCACCTCCTCAATCGAAGCGGTGAGTTCCTCAATGGCACTGGCTTGTTCCGTAGCACCCTGTGCCAGGGCCTGACCACCGTCAGAAATCTGACGCGCGCCGCTTTCAACCTGTCCGGCAGCATTATTAATGTCAAACATGGTTGTGCTGAGGCTGGCGGTTATACGATTGAGAGCGGCTTTAATATTCTGGAAATCGCCCAGATATGTGGTGGTAATTTCCTGATTCAAGTTCCCTTGGCCAATTTCTTCCAGAGTGTGGGTGATTTCTTCGACATATTCTTTCAGGAAGGCAATGGTCTGATTCATATCTTCTTTAATTTGGCCATGCTGGCCCTTAAAGTCGCCGGTCATGGCGGTGTGGAGATTGCCCTGGGACAGTTCCCGGAGCGTCGCCGAGGCAGCATTAATGGGTTCAATAACCACATCCAGGGTCTGATTGAAACCTTCAACCACCTTGGCGTATTCGCCCTGAAATTTAGACACATTGCCGCGGTTGGTCAGATCGCCAGAAACGGCGATCCGGGTCATCGTCTGGGTTTCTGCTACCAGCAGGGCAATGCTTTCGATCATCGAAATAAAACTGGGCACCAGAGTATCGTTGTCGCTACGCTGTCCAATAGCTCTAAGATTGTCCAGATCACAGAGGTTTCCGGCGGCAATGTTGTTGGCAATTTCGACAATGTGAACCATCTGGGCGTGAACTCCGTTAATCGATTCGCCAATTTCCTGGTAAATACCCTGATAACTGCCTTCAATTTTCTGGGACAGATCATTGGCACAAAGCATTGCCAGCACCTGATTTCCTTCTGTTAATGCACCCAACCCGTCGATGCAGGCATTGATGTTAGTTTTGAGCGCATTAAAATCACCCTTGTATTCGGTCGTGATGGCGGGTGGAATAACCCCGTTACCAATTCGCTCAATGGCCTTGCTGGCTACCTTAAGTGGTTTAACAAAGGTGTTAATCATGTTGTTGAGGCTAATAATCATATCCTTGAAAGCACCAGTGTACTCGGTGGTATTACCCCGGTAATTAAGTTGTCCATCCTGGGCAGCCGTGCCTATTTTTTTGATTCCCGCGTTGACCTTATTCATTTCTGCTACCATGTCGATCAGGGCGTAGGCCAGCACATCCTGATCGGATTGGGGGATGATTTCTACGGAGAAGTCACCTCTTGATAAACATTGGGCAGCCTTGGCCTGGTCTTTACGGTTGGCAATGATGGTGGCGAAAGAATTCATCAGTGCGCCAATTTCGTCTGCGCTGGTAGCAGCGATTTCGAGATCTACATCGCCCAGAGCCATCTGATTGGCGAGAGAGGTTAAATCAACAATCGGTTTAGTAATTTTTTTAGCCAGATACCAGGCCGCCGTGGCACCGAGAATTAACACTAACAGAGAAATTAACATTGTGATATTGCGTAAATGAACCATCGGTGCCAGCACATCACTTTCATATTGAGCAATGATCAGGTTCCAGTTGGTGCCCGAGATCGGCGCCGTGGCGCCGATTTTAGTATCACCATTTAAAACGTATGTGAGCATTCCGGTTTGTCCGGCACCAAGTTCTTTAAAAGCCAGCCCGAAATTTTTCCAAACACCCTCATTGTCAATTTCATTAAAGACATTGGTCTGGTTTAAAATAACCTCATCATTGGGATGGGCCATGAAGCCGCCCTCATTGTTGACGACAAAGCCGTATTGACGGTCACCATCACCCATGGCGTTGGTGGTTACTTTTAAGAAGGTCGGGGAACGGCGGCCAACCAATAGCCCAATGACCTGTCCGTTGTTTTTGATGGGGGCAACCTCAAAGACACAGGGGGCTTTGGTCACCTTACTGATGGCGACATCTGAGATGGCATTTTCTCCCGTGAATCCATTTTCATACCAGAATTCGCCCCAGGAGTCAAATTCGCCGCCACTGATGAGGTATTTGGCATGACCGTCCATATTCATTACGGCCAGGTCCTCATACCCTAATGTCTCGATATCACTATCGATGGCTGCCACCTGGGTGGCATAATCCATTGAAGCAATACCATTGCGTTTACTGACTTCTGTGAGGGTTTCCAGATTTCCGGCGATGATAGCAGCCACGTGTGCGGCACCTTCATTGGTATATTTTTGGGCATCGCTATTGGCCTGTTCCAAAAGGGCTTTTGAGCCCATATTATATGAAACCACGCCAAGGGCGATGACCGCGATGGCCAGAATTGCCAGGGTGAATCCCAACAGTTTGGTGGACAGGTGTTTTTTAATGATTTGCCTGTCTTTACCTACGGCAATAGTCGCGTTTAAAATCGGTTGAGTGTCAATGGGGGACTGTTTTTTTTCTTTCATGATGAACCTCTTTCTGTTTTTTTAAACCATTTCTTTGAAATTTTCAACACTATGTTCAATCAATTTTGATTGTCACACAACATAGGTTGAATCCTTTTATTGTGCTTGCTATTGGTTTTGCGTAGGTATAAAAATACTAAGCAATGTGTCAGCAACATTACCTATTATATCGATTCACCTAACAATTTACCAGTGATAGTGTTAAGAAAATCACAAAAATAAATAAAAATGAATCACTAACTTTCAAAAAGTCAAATAAACTAATGTGAATCTTGAGTGATAATATTATCGATCGGTAACATCACAAAATATTACACTTGTAAGAAAACAATAAAAAGATTATGATCATTTAAGATTAAATGAGTATTCAAAGACATAATTGAATATAAGTCTTTAAGAGAAAATAATAATAACAAGCAATATAAAATAATAGGGGAGGTATTATGTCAGTATTTAGTCAGAAAATAGCAGAATATATTAGTGTAAGCGGTGAAACTATTCAGTCATTGGCGAAAATGGGAAACATCAATCGTACCACCTTGCAGCGGATTAAATCTGGGGAACGTTTGCCTACGCGGGCTTTTTTTAAGAAATTGACCCGGGTCCTGCGGCTTTCATCGGTTGAAGAAGCGGAACTGGAATCACTGCTGGAAATCGCTAAGGTGGGGGAAGGGACCTATGCCAATCGTCAAAAAATTATTGAACTCATCGAAACTATTTCTGAGTTGACCGAATATAAGATTCCCTTTTCGAAGGAGCTCAGTCCTAAAAGGTTTGCTGCAAATTCAGAGAATCTAGTTAAATCGATGCAGATCGTTTCCGGAGAAAAACAAGTACTGAGCCTGATTGAACAAAGTATTGATCGGGAACTGTCTGAGGAAACTGAGCCAATGATAAAACTGGTTATCCCCTATGGCTTTCAGGCGGTATACGATTATTTATTTCAGCAGATGTTGGGGAATAATAAGCAATTACGGCTTCAGGATGTACTGAGCCTGCATCGTGAATCCGACGATATCGAGGCTGATCCGATTTTAGGAGCGTTGAAGCATTTGATTGCATTGACACTGCTGGATAATGTCAATTATCAATCGCATTGTTATGTTCATCAATTAAAGAAAGAGAACAATGGTCAGGAGATTAGTGCTCTGTTCCCGCACTTTATTTTAACTTCAAGAGCGGTTATCACCATTTCCCGGAATTTGACCCAGGCCGTGCGATACCAGGACCCTGGCTTTCATAAGCTCTATTTAAACTGTTTTGAGCAAATGCTTGAGGATACGCAGCCTTTTATTCTGGAGAGTAATGATCTCTTTCAGGTCTTTGATTTGGATCGGAGTTTTAAGGTAGAGGTAGTTGTTGAGCCACTGCCTTGTTTTGCTTATTACGCTGATAGACAAATGCTTAAGATTAAACTTAATAAAGAATTTCCATATTATGAAGATTTACTTGAGGCGGTAGATCGTTATTATAATTATTTCAGGCAAGTAAGCCGGGGAATGCTCAATATTTTTTCACTGAAAAATTTACGGCGGTTTATGGAAGATGGAAGTCTTGTTTTTCCTGAGGAGATCTATCATCCCTTAACACCGATTGAACGACTCACTACATTAAAACAGGTTCGCGATGATCTCTTAAATAATCGACGGCTTCTTTTTGCCATCGATGACGATAAACTGTTTCTAAATTCAGCACCGGAATTTATCTATGAAAGCGCCAGCTGTCTGCGTTTGATTTTGCATTATAAAATTGATGGCCGGGTTGTCTATAAGACGATTGAGCTTCGGCAACCTTGCATCGTTGCAGCATTTAAAGATTTTTTTACCAATTTACCAGACAGTGATTACGTTCTTCCTACTGAAAAAACCCTTGCTGAAATGGATAAACTGATTCGGAACTACGAATTGAAGGCGATCTGTGATTAAACTCGGCATTTCTAATTTAATAGAAAGACTTGTGGTGCCACCACGAATGGGTTTATAATATAACTATCAATAAGTACAAAGTGAGGTAGGTATGGGTGGCATTGTTTTTCTTGTTCTGGTGGTCATCGTCGGTGTCGGCTTCTGGCTCTATCTAACATCCCAAAACAATAGCCAGGCGAATGGCCAGCAGCCTCAGATAAGAATCCCCTGTAAAGATGGTTACATTATCGGTTATTATCAGGGGAATCGCTTTACCGGCCAGCGTTTTATCAACAATCGGCTGGCCTCCGTTGGTTTTTTTGTAAATACCATCCAGGTGGGATCAGGCAAGGAATATTACGAAAACGGTATTCTGAAATATGAAGGCAATTTTGTCAACGGTCTGGCCTCCGGTCAGGGTAAACTGTATGAAGAAAACGGCAAACTCAAGTATATCGGAAATTTTGCCAATGGTTATGCCTCCGGTCAGGGGCGCATTTTTGACGCCAATGGTAAACTCAAATGCGAAGGCAACTTTGCCCGGCTCTCTAGCAATCAAGTTAATAGTAAAGATCCCTCGGTGCCTAACGGACATTGCAAAGAGTATTACGATAATGGACAGCTCAAATATGAGGGGGAGTTTGTCAATGGGGTCTGGCATGGGGAAGGGCGTTCTTATGATCGTAATGGCCGATTGATTTTTAAAGGCAAATTTGCTTACGGAAAGCCTGGAAAATAAACCCGGTAATCAAGGCTCTATCAGTGCTCGATTTTAATCGATGGATTCAGTTATTTCAATTAGTACGATTCGATTTGCTTGTTAATCCGCACCGCTTGTGTTATGATAAACTAAATACTACTCACTTAAATATGCCTATTTTAGCTGTGAAGCGGAACCTCCGCTTTAAAAGGGGGAGAATATGTTTATTGCCAGACAACCGATTTTTAATGCTCAACTTGAAGTATTCGGATATGAGCTTTTATTTCGGCTTAACAGCCAATCCACTCAATTTGGTGGGGTATCTTCTCAAGGTGCAACCGCCATGGTCATCACCGGTTTATTTGAATCAGGCCTTGAAAATCTCATTGAAGACAAAATCGCTTTTATCAATTTTGATGAGATCTTCATTCATTCAGAGGCTGTCGAACTGATCAAGCCGGATCGGATGATTGTAGAAATGCTGGAAAATATCGAAGTCAGTGTAAATCTGATTGAGCGTTTGGTAGACATTAAAAACATGGGTTATAGCATCGCCCTTGATGATTTTGCCCAAACTTATCAAAGCTACCCCCTGACCCCTTTGGCGGATATTATTAAGTACGATATTATGGTAACACCTCTGGATACCATTGCCAATGATGTTCCAGCTGGCCTGGCCCAGGGAAAAACATTATTAGCCGAAAAAGTGGAAACCCAGGATGAATTCATTAAAGCCAAAGAGATGGGTTTTTCCTTGTTTCAAGGCTATTTCTTCAGTAAACCCCGGATAGCTGGGCGCTCCTTCCAGGCTACCCCATCGCAGATTCAATACCTTCAACTGATGACCGAAATCAATGCCGATGAACCCTCTTTTGATCGGTTGGCGGATCTTATTGAACAGGATGTAACCCTGACCTATCGATTGCTCAGGTTAGCCAGTTTCCGGGCTGGTAGTGAATCAATTTGTAGCATTAAATTTGCCTTGAGTTATATCGGTCTAAGAGAATTCGAACGTTGGATCAGTATCTTAATGATCCATGAAGTAAGTAAGGATAAACCTACTGAACTCATCAAACTATCGCTGATTCGCACACGTTTTGCTGAGTCTCTGGCTAAAAGAGCTGGGATGATTGAGCAGGAGCATGATGCGGCTTTGATGGGGCTGTTCAGTGTATTGGACGCCATTTTGGATCAGCCCATGGATATGGTTCTGGCAGAGATCACACTCCCAGAGTCCATTTTTGATGCACTGGTAAAGAAACAGGGGATCCTTTTTCCAATTCATCAATTAATACTGGCCTATGAAAAAGGTGATTGGTCTCTGGTTGAAACCATAGCTCGGGCTCTAAAAATCGAAGATTACTTTATTTACCACGACTACCGGGAGTCGATCAAATGGGCAAATAACGTCATTGGTAATATCGCTTAGCATCGGCTAAAAATAGGTAATATCAAATTTGGATAGTTCATCAGTTAAACTGAGGAGACTATCTTTTTTTATGTAATCAGAAGCCCTGATCGAGCAAGAAAAAAATATGTTGGCACACGAAATGCCACATCTTGTTTTTAGTGGAGACTTAGCTATAATAAAGAAGTAAGAACTTTAGTAAAGTTTTAAAATCAATCCGAACGGGAGCTGAGCATGACGCAATTTAGCAAAAAAATAACGGAACTGATTGAAGCGAGTGGAGAAACAATTCAATTCCTGGCAGAAATGGGAAAAATAAACCGTACCACTCTCCAACAGATTAAAACCGGGGAGCGGCTACCCACTAAAAAAGTTTTTGACAATCTTTCAAAGGTATTACGCCTTTCAAGTGCTGAGGTTGAAGAACTACAAGCCTTGCTGGAAATTATTCAGGTGGGGGAACGGACTTATTATAACCGTCAAAACATAGTCGAACTAATCGCAATTATTTATGAGTTAACCACCTACCAGATTTCCTTTTCAAAAGAAATAAAAATTAGGTGTGAAGCTGCCACTGATGAAAGGGAAAAAATTCAAATTATATCAGGAACCGGACCGGTTCTGGCATTGATTGAAAGCAGTGTCGATCAGGAACTGTTTTGCAGGGAATGTCCGCATTTAAAACTGGCCATTCCCAGCCATTTTGAAGCGGTTTACCAGCATATATTTCAGCAGATGATGGGAAGCCAGAAACATTTGACCTTGCAGGATGTGCAGAGTTTTCCGGAAACCGGTGAAGAAACTGCTGCAGATCCAGGACTTGGTGCCCTTAAAACGTTGATCGGGCTGACCCTGTTAGACAATGTCACGTATCGTTCGAATTACTATCATCATTCTGTCGGGGATACCCAGGAAATCAATGTTCTCTTTCCTTATTTTATCCTGACCTCAGTAGATGTGATTACCGTTTCACGGGATTTCAGTCGGGCTATTCGATATCGTGATCCGGAGCTTTTCAAACTTTATCAGACCGGCTTTGTGACAATCCTTCAGCAAACTGAGCCTTTTATTGAAGAAAGCCGGGACTTATTTGCTATTTACTCACTGGACAGCTCTTATCGGATTCGTCAGGTGGTAGAGCCCTTGCCCTGTTTTGCTTATTATGCCACCCATGAGTTGGTAGCAGATAAGGTTCGAAAGGATTTTCCTTTTTATGAACAGCTAGTGACAGCCACGAATCGTTTTTATGACTATTTTAAACAGGAAAACCGAGCTATGATCAACATATTCTCGCTAAAAAATCTGGCAGCATTTATGGAGAATGGCAACATGTACTTTCCCGAGGAGGTTTGTGAACCTTTTACTCCGGCAGAACGATTAATGTTGATAAAACGGGTCCGCGATGATATTCACGTAGATGCTCGGAAAACATATGCATTTAATGAAGATAAGATTGCTTTTAATTCGGCGGTTGAGTTTGTCAATCAAGCTACTTTAGTGCATCTTATCCTTCACTATGAAAAAGCTGGTCAGCAGGTGTTTAAAACCATTAAATTGAAGGAAGAGAATATTGTTGCGGCTTTTGATGATTTTTTCAGAAGCCTGCCTGACAGCCCCTATGTATTGCCTAAAGAAACGACGGTGGCCGCCATGGATCAGCTGATTCACAAATATGAAGATCGACTCTAAATTGGCACCAAAAGCACACACGTTAAGCATGTGCTTTTGGCGTTTATAGCTAGGCAATAGCCCGCATAATGATAAAGGCCGTATATCCAACATAACCCAGCATCATCACGACGCCTTCAAAACGGCTGATTTTCTTTGAGGTGTACATCATCGGCACCACAATCAGCATCGCCGCCAGCAAGATCCAGAGATCGGTGTAGTAGGCAACATCAATATCGATGGGATAAATTACCCCGGAAATGCCCATGACAAAAAGCACATTAAAAATGCCGGAACCGACAATATTGCCCACAGCAATATCATTTTCACCTTTTTTGGCAGCCACTACTGAGGTGATCAGTTCCGGTAGTGAGGTGCCAATAGCCACAACGGTTAAACCAATTAGGGTTTCTGATAAACCCAGGATAGCGGCAATTTCGCTAGCGGCTCCCACCACCAGTTCCGCTCCAAAAACAATGGCAACCAGCCCCCCAATGGTGAATATTACACTTTTAGGAACTGGAAGTACAATAATTTCTTCTTCGGATTCTTCCTTGCCCAAAACAGAAATTTCTACCATCGAATAAAGATAAATTGCAAAAAATAACAGTAATATCCATCCTTCAGAATGGGAAATCACACTGATCGGGGCGCCATTGATCAAGCCATCCATTACCATCAGCATTAATGCGATGGTGGTTAGGATTGCAAAGGGCATCTCTTTGAAGATTGTTTTTGACTTGATGCTAATGGGGTTGATAAAAGCTGAGATTCCCAGAATAAAAAGGATGTTAACAATATTGGAACCCACAACGTTCCCGAAGACGATTCCATTGGTCTGATTAAGAGAACCAGAAACACTGACAGCGAGTTCCGGTGAACTCGTACCAAAGGCCACCAAAGTCAAACCGATAACCATACTGGGGATATTAAACCGCTTAGCAATGGAGGATGAACCTTCCACAAAATAATCGGCGCCTTTAACTAATAGTATCAGTCCGATAATTAAAAATAATATACTCACAATAAATCCTCCTTTTGTAGTACAAGATGCAGAATCAGAATAAAAGTTGTTTCAACCATAAAGTGTAAAATTGCATTTGCGCCCTTATAATAATACCAGCAGATTTACTACTGGTCAATTTTATTTTGCAGAAAGTTGTAAAAAAATTACCCGAAACCGTTTAAAATGCAAAATACGGGCTATACAATGTAACAGAGTGTCATGGTTCTGTAAAATTGATTGAAACAGAAAATAATGGCGCGAACCTCAAACGTTCAGTTTGCACCAAAACAGAAAAAGGAGTGTAGTGATGCAGATACAACCCTATATTAGTTTTAATGGAAATTGTCAGGAGGCTGTGGAATTCTATGCGGATGTTTTTGGCACTGATAATCCGGAAATCATCGTATTTGGTGAAATGCTTAACAAACAGGAAGCGGCAGATCTGGATCAATCTGAAAAAGTGGTGATCCGGGCTGATTTGGAGACGGATGAAACACGTGTATTACTTTCGGATATCCCCCCCAAACCTCAAGATGTTCAAGGCGATAAGATGACCCTGGTTATCTTTAGTGATGATCTGGATGAGATCAAAATTCTTTACTATAAATTAAAAGTTGGGGGTACGGTGGAGATGGAACTCCAGGAAACCTTCTGGAGCAAGGTATACGGATCCCTGGTCGATAAATTTGGAGTGGGTTGGCAATTAAATTATGATGACGGAAGAATGAGTCAGGTGGTATAATAGTAGCAATCTTAGACTAACATGTTTACCATTTGCTGAAGATAGGAATTTTCTGTCATACAAATAACACAGGGTAGAGTCTATCCTGTGTTATTTGTATGACAGCCCCTGGCTATTTCCGAAATTGCGGGTTTTTATCCAAAGCTTTAAAAAGTCAGCGGCATGGTTCTTAAAGACTGCAGTCATAAGATACATAACACAAGGGGGAACCATGGAAATAAAAAAGATATTACCACTGCGTCTGTCGAGCCTTAATCAAGCGAATGCCTTTGTTTCGGAAATGCTTCAAAAATACAAATGTCCTAAAACTGACAATATGAAAGCCCAGCTCTTTGTAGAAGAAGCCATTGTTTATTGGGCGGAGAAGGCTCAGGACAATGCCCGTTTTGAATTGTCAATTCAGAAACGATTCAGAACCATCACCCTGGCACTAAACTACTGGGGAGATCCGGAAAACCCGCTGACCTTACCAGAAACATCAGTAGATGAGGAAGCTGAATACAACCGTATCGGACAAAATATTTTAATCGGCCTGTCAGCAGTGACCTACTCGTATGAAAAAGGCTGCAATAACGTCTCCTATACACTTAAGCAAAAACCGCTAAACCCGGCGTTAACCACCGCGATTGCCCTGGTAAGTGCTATTTTTACGGGGCTTATTCTTCAAGCGGTAACACCGGATCTGGGCAAACAGATCGGTAGCGACATTCTGACTCCAATCAGCAGTACCTTTTTTGGTTTTCTTAACGCCATTGTCATTCCGGTGTTGTTCTTCTCAGCTATCGGTAGCATCTTTAATATGGATAATCTGGCCCAAATGAAACGCATTTTCCGGCTATTGCTAACCTGGTCGATGGCAGTTATTCTACTGGCTTCAGCAGTTTCTCTGGTTATGGCTCAGATATTTTTGCTGGGCGGGACAGGGTCCACTGCTCAGGGTGGTCAGAATGAGCTGTGGAATCAGATTGGGACGATGGTCTTTGGAATTATTCCCGCCAATATCATTTCGCCCTTTCTCGACGGTAATACTCTGCAGATTATCTTTCTGGCCATTATTAGCGGTATTGTCATGCTGACCTTAAAAGGACGGTTTCCCTCCATCACCCGGATTATTACTGAAGCCAATCTGATTTTCTCAACCATTTTGGATGCAGTCTGCGCACTGATGCCCGGAGTGGTCTTTATCAGCATCCTGAACATGATGATCTCTGGAGAAGGCGCTGCTTTGCTGGGGGCTTTTCGGCTGATTGCTCTGATTCTCGGTACCTACCTGTTTATCGATTTGGCCATGCTATTGAGCCTGGCTTTTTATGAAAAAACCAGTCCTCTGGCTTATTTGAAATCGACTGCGCCATTTTTGCTGATTGCCTTATCGACCGCAAGTTCTAGTGCCACATTTGTAAGCCATACCTCTACAGCGCTGAATAAACAAAAAATCCGGGATTACGTGGTGCATTTTTCCATTCCGGTGGGAGTCCTGTTTAATAAGCAGGATGCCATTCCAATGCTGTTGCTTACTTCTTTATTTGTAGGGAATATTTATGGCATCGCTTTTTCATTACCAGATATGATTCCGGTGGTGATTTTGTGCATGATTCTTTCAGTAGCAGTTCCGCCATCTCCGGGTATGGGCGCCTTTCTCTTTACGATTGTGTTCAATCTACTGGGGATTCCACTGGAAGGATTGGCCCTGGCCGTGACCATTGCCATCTTTATGGACTACCCGGCCACTACTGGTAACGTCATGACCACCAATATCGGGATGGTTCACACCGAACATCGGCTGCGAGCCAGTGAGACAAAAAAACCATGAGTATCCGATAAAGGTTCATACTCGCCAGTTATTTAGTCAATTAATCACTATGGCCGAGGATGTCAAAGGTGTCCTCGGCAATAATCTGTTCTTCGTTGGCACTGACTACCAGGATCTGAACGGCAGTATCTGTCGTACTAATCACCCCTTCACCCGATAGATCCCGATTTTTTTGTGGGTCCAACGCGATCCCCATAAATTCAAGCCCAGTGCAGACGGCTTCCCGGATATACCAGGCATTTTCCCCGACGCCACCAGAAAAGAGCAGCAGATCGAGACCGCCCATTTCAGCCGCATACGCCCCAATATATTTTCGGAAGCGGTGACAGACAGTGGCAATGGTATCGATGGCCCGCTGGTTTCCATTTAAAGAGGCCTCATATATTTCGCGCATATCATTTCCCATCCCGGATAAGCCCAGCCAGCCGCTCTTTTTGTTAATCAGGGTGTCGGCATCACTCAAGGTCAGATTCTCCTTCTTCATCAAATAAAGTAATGCGGCAGCATCCATATCGCCTGCTCGGGTAGATTGGATCAAGCCTTCCTGCGGTGTGAAGCCAGTACTCACATCGATTGATTTTCCATAGTAAACCGCATTGGCGGTGGTTCCGCTGCCTAGCATCATGTTGACAATTCGATAGGCTTCATAACCATTTGGCAGAAATTTTTGCGCCTGGGCAACCATGCTCCGAAAAGCGATCCCATGAAACCCATAGCGCCGAATTTTATGTTTTTCAGTGAGCTCCAGAGGTAGGGCGTACAAATAGGCATGGCGGGGCAGGGTCATGTGAAAACCATTATCAAAAGCTGCGATTTGGGGAATGTCGGGCAGCAGTTTGGCACAGGCATCAATACCAGCCAGGTGATGGGGGTTGTGTAGCGGCGCCAGTTCTTTAATGCTTTCGATATAATCAATGATGGCTGGCGTAATGAGAAGGGAATCGTTGCATTGTTCACCGCCCTGAACTATCCGATGACCGATGGCAGCGAGATCAGTGAGAACAAATCCTAATGACTTTTCCCTGATTGTTAAGGTGCTTAGAATTAGATTGATACCGCTTTTGTGATCGTAAATAGGTAATGTTTCCAGGATTTGGACATGATCTTTGATTTGTAATTTGAATGCTGCATCAGAGTAGCCGATCTTGCTGATGGACCCTTTAACCAGAACCTGATATTCTGGCATTCGACAAATCTGAAATTTCACCGAAGAACTTCCACAATTCAATACAAGAATAATCATGGGTATAACCCCCTTATATATTTTATACAGCTGTTATACCCCAATTAGTGATGTTAATCCACTCATTTTTTGCTAAAAAAATGGTTAAAAATAATAAAAAAAGCATCCCGTGTTATAAGGATGCTTTTGTGTTATTTTCAGACCAGTCCGTCTTCCATAGCCAGGGTGACGGGTTCTTTTTTACTGGCTTGTAGTTTTCGGTAGGTGACGATGTACATGGAAACCGCCAGGATAATCGAAAAGACGTCTGCCAGAGGTTGGGCCCAGATGACGCCCTGGAGTTGAAATAGAGCCGATCCGATAATTAGAATCGGGATAAACGCCAATCCCTGTCGGCTAACTGTCAGAATTAGGGAAGGTATGGCTTTACCCAGCGACTGATATACCGTGGTGACAATAAACTGGAGGCCAAGAAAGGGACTGACCAGCATTTGGATCACCAGGATATAAGCTCCGATTTCAACAACGGCCGGATCATTGATGAAAAAAGAAACTATTTCAGTATTGAAAATCATCGTGACGACCATGACCACAGCTCCCATGATCATCCCAATAACCGCAGCAAATTTAATCGCATCGTTCATTCGTTTGTAATTTTGTTGAGCATAATTATAGCCGATAAAGGGTTGTATACCCATGGCAAGACCCAGCGCCAACATGACCACGATCGAAAAGACCCGGCTGGAAACGCCAAAAGCGGCAATGACAATATCTCCATAAGATGATGCAAAATTATTCAGAATCATCATCGAAAAACTCATCAGAATATTATTGATCGAGGCTGGAAGTCCAATGGCAAAGGTGTTTTTGGCGATGGCACCTTCCATTCGGAAATCACCAGGAGCTATAGACAATACATCACTATGTTTAAAGATATAATAAATAAAATAAATAACCGCGCAGGCATTTCCAATTATTGTCGCCCAGGCAGCCCCGACAACGCCCATATTCAGAGATAAAATCATAATCGGATCCAGAATGATATTAATGACGGTCCCGATCATCATCCCAATCATTGACTCTTTGGCCGCGCCGACCGAACGGACAATCTGGGCCAGAGAATTCTGCAGACAGATGGCAACTGCTCCATAGGCGATAATTGTCAGATATCCTTTGGCAAAGCCAATGGTGTTATCGCTCGCGCCAGCAATTCTAAGAACGGGATCCATAAACAAAAGGAAAGCTGCCATTCCAATTAAACCCAGGGTAATTGAACCGTAAAAACTAAAGGCAGAAGTGTGTTTAATATCACTAATTTTACGTTCTCCCAAAAGTCGGGAGATATAGGATCCACCACCGATGCCAAAAATATTACCAAAGGCCATCAGCAAGAAAAAAATTGGCATGGTCAGAGAGACAGCTGCAACTTGATTGGCATCTCCGGTTTGTCCTACAAAAAAAGTGTCAGCCATGTTGTAGATAATAGTCACCAGCATACTCAGCATGGTGGGTATGGCTAGTGTTAATACCGCTTTAGGAATAGGGTACTTTTCAAATAAATCGTTCTTCATAAAATAATTCCTTTCGTTGAATCACAGTGATCTAGATCACCGTAAATTTTAGTGCTTGTGTGTCAGGTCGTTAATTTGACTTTAGTCCTGATCAGCAGTGGGGGTGGTGATGTTTTTTAGGACCTGAATCAGGAGCTCTTCCAGCAGGTCTAAATGCTCGGCGGAAATCCCCCTGAGGGTATCGGTTTCCAGGCGGGTGATTTCTTTACACACCAGTGGCTCCAAAGCTTGTCCTTTTTTGGTCAGCTCCAGATAATTAATTCGTCGATCCTGGGGATCTAGTCGTCTCAGGATGAAATCTTTTTCAACCAGTCGCTTAACAATGCCAGTAACCGTGGGTCCTTTAAGAAGGAAGGCTTCTTCGATCATCTTCTGGTTAATTTCCTGATCCTGATTGTGCAGCAGGTACATAACTACGGAAAACTGGGATGAGGTCAGATCCCATTGCTTCAAAGATTGATTGAATCGCATTTCCATAATGTTGCTCAATTGTTTCACTGATCGTCCAAAATTAAAGGTTTCTCGTCTCATCATTTCTCCAATACTTAGCATGCTATCTATTTTATCTAAAGAATTTTTAATTGTCAAGTCAACTTTTGTAAGAATCGTTTTCAGAAATATTACGGTCTATATTATCTTTAAGATAAAAAATACTTCGTTGATAATATCGCGGTTATGCCAATTAAACCAGCTTGACAATCCCCCGGGTCGACGTGGTAAAATAAAACAATAAAATTACATATCTTTGGCGAAAAAATAAATTATGCAAACAAGTACCAGGAGTGAGAGGGAATTATCAATGGAAAGAAAATACGCGTTTTCTTGGGATCTGCTGGGTGATATTGAAAAAGGACGTCCGAACTTGGGCAACACCACCCGGATTGAGGTATATCGACTGATGCAATTCACATTCAGAGATATCATCGAAAAACATGTTGGCAAAGAAGAAACTGATAAAATATTTTATGAAGCCGGACAGCTGGCAGGAAGCGCATTCTATCAGCATATGATTACGAAAACCGATGATCTCAATAATTTTGTCAATCAATTAAAAGCGGTTCTGAGAGAGCTCGGCATGGGCATTCTCCGAGTCGAACAAGCGGATATGGAAAAAGGTGAATTAATTTTGACAGTTTCCGAAGATCTGGATTGTTCCGGATTGCCTGAGCAAGGTTATGAAATTTGCACCTATGATGAAGGTTTTATTTCGGCCCTGCTGGAAAATTATTCTGGCAAACCCTTCATTGTCAAAGAGATTGATTGCTGGTGTACCGGGGATCGAACCTGCCGTTTTAGTGCCAGAGCAGTCAATCAATAGTGGGGAAATAAACCCGAATTTATGGCTGCTCGACAATAATTGTTTGACATTTAAAAAATCCAATAACCTGACAGCCTTAACAGAAGGGAGCTAACAAAACAGATATGATCAGTAAAGACGCAAGCTCAATTTTAGAGTACTTTAAAGCCGCGCTTAATGACCTTCGGGTCGAAGCGGTTCCTCCTGAAAATATCTGTAGTGATGATACCTTCTTAGAGGTTGATCAAACCATTAAAACAATCAGAGCCGCATCGGCAGAATTGGGAAACGGGAATCTGTCACATGATATAAAAGGTAAGGGATATGTAGTGGGGGGCAATTAAAAATCTGCAGGCCTCCCTACGGAACCTGACCTGGATAACAAAAACGATTGCCTCGGGGGATTTTTCTCAGCGGGTTCATTTTCTAGGCGACTTTTCGGATGCCTTCAACAGAATGGCAGAAAAACTGGAGTCTTCTATCCGTGAATTGGAAGAAGCGCGCTCCCATTTTGAAATGGTATTTCAGGCGATCCCGGATGCAACCATAATTACAAAAATCGACGATGGCACTTTGATGGCATATAACCACGCCTTTATGGAAGCCACTAAATTTACCGATGAAGATTTAACAGTCGGTTCATTTAATATCTGTGATCTTTATAGTGATCATAGTCAACGTGAATCCTTCATAAAGAAACTTGAAACGGATGGTTTTGTTGAAAATCTGGAGTTCTCTTTTTATGGAAAAGACAATGAAGAACATATTGGCCTGATATCATCAAAAAAAATTTTCATTGATAGTATTCCCCATACCCTCAGCGTGATCCGTGATATTACTGAGCTCAAAGCAATAGAAGCAAAACTGCAGCAGAGTGAAGAACGCCATCGACTGCTGGCTGACAATGCCGCGGATGTTATCTGGACCATGGATCTGGAAGGGCGTTTCACTTATATTAGCCCATCAGTGGAAAAGCTCCGAGGGTACACGGTTGAAGAGGTCATGACCCAGTCTCAAGAAGAAGTCCTGTGCCCGGGATCTCTGATTCAGATGCATGAGGGTCTGGCGAGAGCGGTTGAGTCTGTTGAGAAGAACCTGCCTTTTCAAGTGTTTCGGGGAGAGCTGGAACAACCTTGTAAAGATGGTTCAACGGTTTGGACTGAGGCTACGGTATCTGGTATCTACAATGAAGATGGTCGATTTATTGGTATGTTAGGGGTAAGTCGGGATATTAGTGAAAGGAAGCTGATGGAAAAAGAAATCCGGCGACTGTCCATCACTGATAAGCTGACACAAAGTTTTAATCGCTTAAAACTGGATGAAACCCTGGAACAACAATTTGAATGGTCAAAAACCAGCTTATCGCCGTTTGCCATTATCATCTTGGATGTTGATCATTTCAAGCTGGTCAATGATACCTATGGTCATCAGGTCGGGGACCGGGTCCTGATTGAATTGGTAGCAGTCCTAAATGAAAATGTCCGCAACCGGGATGTAGTGGGGCGTTGGGGTGGTGAAGAGTTTCTAATCATTCTGCCGGATACGCATGTCACTGAGGCCGTGGTGTTGGCTGAGCATTTGCGTAAAGCGGTTGAGAAGTATCCCTTTACAACGGCTGGTCAGGTAACGATCAGTCTCGGAGTTTCGGCGTTTAAAACGGACAGTTCTCCGGAAACGATTGTTTCCCAGGCTGATACGGCCTTATATCAGGCTAAGGAAAACGGTCGTAATCGGGTTGAAGTGATGTAGCTAGGTTATCTGGTATGTCAAACTTCAGGAATTGGATTATTCAGCAAATAAATAAAAAATCCCATCACTATCAAAATCGATGATGATGGGATTTTGTCGAAATAGGGTTTTTAAAAATTTAATCAGCTATTAAAGTTGAGGAGTGTTAGGATCCCGCCGGCCCTGTTTTAAGACAAACACCATATAGAAGATGGCAGCAGCGGCACCAATTGCATAGGAAAGGATATAACTGTTGGGGTCAATGCCAATAATAGGGCCAAGTCGGGGTTCAAGACCCAGACCGATGGGGGCATGACAAATATAACTGATCACGATAAAGGTGTAAAACATTCCCGGGATCAGGGCAATCCAGACAAATTTTTGCTTGCTCATCAAATAGACTGCTGCCATCGCCAATGCGAAAATGGCCACAAACTGATTGGTAAAACCAAAATACTGCCAGAGCAGGTTAAAACCATTGGGAGCGGTTTTGGCAAACACGAGAATGACGATTGCAGGGATAAAGATGATCTGGGTGGTTAGTAAGCGTTTTTTAAGGTTGGTCTGATCGATGTTGAAGGTTTCTGCCATCATCAGCCGCAATGAACGAAAAGCGGTATCCCCGGAAGTAATTGGCAATACAATGACCCCAAGGATAGCAAAATAGGCACCGATCGGTCCCAAAAATTGTTGCGAGATCAGGCTGACCATGGCGGTCGCTCCGGTAGTTAAATCGACACCCTGATTAAAGAGAATCATCGCTCCGGCTGCCCAGCACATGGCGATAAATCCTTCCACAATCATCATATTGTAAAAGGTCCCGCGACCCTCTTTTTCTTTGCTCATCGTCCGCGAAATAAGGGTCGATTGCGTACCATGGAAACCGGAAAGGATCCCGCAGGCGACCGTGATAAAGAAGACCGGAACAAATTTCTGACCGAGGGGGTGCTGGGGTAATGTTTCCCAGGACAGGTTTACGAGATTAACCCCACCATTTTTTAAAACCCCGATAAAAATTCCAATTGCTGAGAGAATTAAAAAGGCACCAAAAATCGGATAGACCCGGCCGATTATCTTATCGATCGGGAAAAAAGCAGCAATTATATAATACACGAAGATACCACCATAAACGATCCAGACGGTTAAGCTCTGGGGGCTGGCATCTTGCTTTAGGATATCTTTGGTAATCAGATCGCCAGGAGTATAGATAAAAACGTCGCCGACTAGAAAAAGCAGTAACCATAACACCAGGGTATAAAAGCGCTTAATCTTGGTACCCAGATACTGGCCAATCATCCGGGGCATTTGAGCACCACCGTTTCGGATCGAGATCATTCCGTTAAGATAATCATGAGCCGCGCCGGCTAGCACGCAGCCGATTGGGATGGTAATAAACGCCAGCGGACCAAATAGAATTCCCTGAATTGGTCCCAGTACCGGCCCGGTACCGGCAATATTCAGCAACTCGATTAACTGGTTTTTCCATTTGGGCATAACGACAAAATCGACGCCATCGGCCTGACTAATGGCTGGGGTTGCCCGATCATCTGGGGCAAATACCCGATCTATTAGCTTGCCGTAGAAAAAACCGCCCAGAATTAGAATAAATAGTCCGATAATAAATGTAATCATTATGCCTCCTTTGTGGTGGATCGTGCTTTTATAAGACAAAAAAGCCTTGATCACAATCGCTGATTGATTTTATCATTGCTTAAAACAGGTGTCAATGCAGATCCGGAAGCCCCGATTATTTTTGAGTTCATAACTATTAAGATGGAGTAATAACTGATAATTATCATTGCGCCTAAGAAAATTGCAGTGTAAAATTTAACTATCTGAAACGATACCGGGAAATTGATTACAAAACTTGTGGTCTTTTTAAATATCGATACATAATGGAATGGAGAATAGTGATGGAACTTATCGGCAATTTAAACATTACCGAGAATGATGTGATTACAATTACTGGAGGTGGCGGGAAAACCTCGCTGATGTTTGAAATCAGCAAAGAACTAGCTGCCAGAGAGGTACACCATGTGATGACGACAACCGCAAAAATTTGTATTGCCGATGTGCCCGAGCAACAGTGTCTGATCCGCGAAAAACTGGCGGAGGTGATTGAAGCAATCGCGAAAGACCCTAAACGGGAATGGATTATTGGCAAAGAAAGGGTGAATGGACAGAAAATTTCAGGCTTTTCCGAAACAGAGCTGATCACTTTAAAAGAGGCGATCGTGCCGTTAGTTATCATTAACGAAGGAGACGGGTCAAAACGAAAGCCTTATAAATTCTATAACGACTACGAGCCATCAATTCCGAAAATTACTACCAAGCTGATTCACGTCATGGGAGCCGAGATTCTATTTAAAAAAATTGACGAAGCGACCTTTCATCGATCAGAATTGTTTGGAAATGATCAAATTATTTTTGATGAAGACGTTTTACAGCAGACGCTTGAGAATTTTATTCACAATAAACTAAACAATACCCTGGATAAAAATGCTACCCGGATTCTTTTTATCAACAAAGCTGAAGGAGAAAACCTGAAAAATGCCCAGATCATCGCAAAAATCGGGGCAAGCTTGTTTGACTATTGTCTGCTGGGTTCCCTCAAAGAGGGTTGGATTGAGCAAGCTAAATAAACATCGAGCAAAAACTTTGTTGTCGCGCCAACAAACCGGCGGCGAAGCCCGTGGCAGAAATTAAATAAATGAAGGAGCTAATATGAAAATAAAATTTACCGCAATTGTTTTATCGGTACTCTGCGTGGTTACGCTGGGGGGCTGTGCCGGGACAACCACTAGCACTAGTAGTGACGCTGTCGCTTCAAAAGAGGAAACCCTCTTCCAGGCATCAACCATTAATTCCCTGCTGGCCGGGAATTACGATGGTTTTATGAGCTTTGGCGAATTGAAGCAGCATGGAGATGTCGGAATTGGTACCTTTGATGCCTTAGACGGCGAGCTGGTGATGATTGAGAACACAATCTACAAGGTCAAAGCCAGCGGCGAAGTGGTGGAAGTCCCGGATACCGATACGACCCCCTTTGCCGCCGTCACTTATTTTAATGAGGATGTGACTAAATCATTAGAAAAAACCGCCAGTCTGGACGCCCTCGAACAGGAACTGGACAAACTGATGACCGATCCGGCGTCCTTTTATGTGTTCCGGATTGATGGCACCTTCAACACCGTTAAAGCCCGTTCGGTTCCCAGTCAGCAAAAACCTTATTCGGTTCTTTCCGAGGCTGTGAAAAATCAATCCATCTTTGACTATCAAAAGATTTCCGGAACCCTGGTGGGCTTGTGGTGCCCGGAAGACATCGGCGACTTAAATGTGAAAGGCTATCATTTTCATTTTATTTCTGATGACCGCAGCAAAGGCGGGCATCTGCTGGATGTCAGCTTCGACAGCGCCAAGGCCTTTATGGATCAGACCGACGGTTTTTTCATGACGCTGTCTCCAACCAGTCCAGAAGGAACTGTTGACGATGCGGAATCTGCCATCGATGCGGTGGAAAAATAACCAGTTTCCAATGAATTTGTTAAGGTTAAATTACCGTACCGATTAATTGTTAATCTGTTGTCCGCCCCGATGCGTAGGGTCTGACCCCTTGGTCACAACATGATGTAACAATTTCCGGTACTGGGTTATTTTTTATTTGATTCGACACTCATGGGAGTGTCTTTTTTGTGTTCGAGATTCAAAAGTGCACAACAGAGCCGGGTGATGCCCATGGAGATTTCGGCAAAGCTTAAATGCGCATAACCGAGAAGGATATCGCTGGTGTAGGCCGCCTTATTTCCAAAAACATAGTTTGCAATCGGATAGACCCGGACTTGCTGAGAATTGATGTGATTGATCAGCGTGTCATCAAAAACAACACCGTTAAAATGAACGACCATGTGAAGACCAGCGGCATGACCTTTTATTTCGAAATCATTAGGATAGCAGCGGGATAGTTCAGCAATCAGGTGCTGTCTTTTTTTTGTATAGATTTTTTTCATCTTCCAGATATGCTTTTCCAGCTCGCCATTTTCAATAAACTCGGACAAAGCGTATTGGGTAAAGGCTTCACTATGGACATCTGAATATTTTTTTAGTTCCAGATAGGGTTCAATGAGTTTATCCGGGAGAATAAGATAACCCAGACGAATGGCCGGGGTGAGGATTTTACTCAAGGTCCCAAGATAGATAACCCGGTCAGGATTTAGCTCATAGAGTGATGACACCGGTTGTCCTTCAAAGCGGAACTCGCTGTCATAGTCATCTTCAAGCAGATAAGCATCATGTGCAATGGCATACTGGATAAGTTTCTGACGGCGTTGGATCGGGAGGATGCCACCGAGAGGGTATTGATGGGAGGGGGTCGTATAGATAAAAGCTGGGGATAAAAAAGGGGTGATTAAATCTGTCACCATGCCACGGTCATCGACCGGAATTCCAATTAGACTTAGTTTTGAGCGCTCAATAATTTTTCGCAATCCGGGATGGGTAGGGTCTTCAATCAGTACAGATTGCTGCTGATCATGAAATAAAGCTGATATCAGCGCAAGGCCCTGTGTTGCACCAGAAACAATCACAATGTTGTCCGGTTGACAATGGAGTCCTCGGGTTCGCAGCAAATAATCGGCAATCGTCCGGCGCAATTTAAGCACACCAGCACAGGGATGATAATAAAAAGCCGTTTCGGATATCTGATCAAAGCTGCGCTGGTAGGCTTTCTTCCACTGTCGCAATGGGAACAGTGACGAATCAATAACGCCGGACTGGAAATCAATGACCATGGTTTCTGGTTCTTTTTTTAGTGTAACGGATAAATCATGTTTTTTATCAGGCTTTTTAAGAGGGATAAAAAAAATATCAATACCGCCGGAGACCACCGTACCGGAGCCATGATTTCCTTGTAAGTAGCCCTCGGCAATCAATTGATTGTAGGCATCCAGAACGGTACTTCGGGATATCCCCAGATTCATGGCCAGTTTTCTGGTTGATGGCAGCTTCTCATCTGCGGCAAGCTGGCCGTCTAAAATCAGGTGTTTGATCTGATTATAGAGCTGCCGTATCAAGGGCGTGTTACTATTTTTGTCGATATTAATCCACATCGTGCTCCTCCTAAAGTGGTTTGCAAAAAAAACGTTTAAGTGGTTCTTTACAAACCACATCTATCAGGTAAGATTTTATCATAAGTATATCGATTAGAAAAGAGGGTTATTATGCGGAAAAAACTTAGAGCCTATATGGATTTAACATTGGCGATGTTTATCGCCGGCAGCGCGGTTGTGGTAAGTAAAATGATGGTGACAAGTGTTCCGGTATTCTTGGCCACTGAATTGGGGATCCTGATTGGTTTGATTTTTTTGTTGATCGTCACCTTTGTTATCAAAAAAGAGCACCATCAGTTGGATATAAAAACTGTTGGCGTTCTGTTGGGTCAGGCTCTGGCTGGGATTGTCCTCTACCGGGTCTTCATTTTCTGGGGATTGCAGCTGACATCCGCCGCCAACAGCGGCTTGATTTCAAGCTCGGGACCAGCCATTGTTGTGATTCTGGCATTCTTTTTACTAAAAGAGACCATCTCAAAAAACAACGCGATCGGGCTGGCTTTGGTCATTGTCGGTTTGTTATGCATCAATCTTTACACGTATTTTAAAGAAGGGGCTCTTGACAGTTCGGTATTGGGGAATTTTCTGATTTTGATCGCAGTGATTGGCGAAGGATTATTTTCGGTGCTCAGTAAAATAAAGTGCATCCGAATGTCCCCGGTGTACCGGACGACACTTGTGGCGGCGATGGCATTTATCTGCTTATTACCCTTTGCGATTCATGATGCCTGGGACTTTCCATTTGCAAAAATGTCGCTACAAACTATTTTGTGTATTTGTTATTATGGTGTCTTTGTTTCATTTATTTCTTATGTCCTGTGGTTTCAAGGGATTGAAAAGGTAACGGCCAGTAACGCGGCCATCTTCACCAGTGTAGTTCCGGTCAGTAGTATTATCTTGGCCGCTATCCTGCTTAATGAAAAAATACAGCTCAGTCATTTGCTGGGGATGAGTCTGATTGTGTGCGGCATTCTCATTGCAACAAAAAAGTCTCCAGTCATTCATACAGAAATTAATTGCAAAAAGATAAAAAAATAAAGACTAAAAGTATCGAAATAGAATGATAAAAAAAGAGCAACACTGAGAAGCGTTGCTCTTTTGCCACTAACGGGCAGTTTTTGAAACGGCAATAATGCTTAAGGTCAGGGCTGCGGCTCCCAGTAAAAGGGCAACCATGCTGGATACAAAAGCGGCTACTTTCATCGAACTACCTCCTTATTTGTTTTTTTCAATTGGCTTCAATCTTCGTCATAAAAACCGCTCATGGAGTAATCTTCAAGCGCTTCCAATAAAAAGACCAGACTCCCGGTCATACTTTCGGCGGTGGTTACGACAATTTCTTTTTCTTCTTCAGTCAGCTCCATGAATTCTTCTTCAAGATCACATAGGCGCTTAATTAGAAATAATAATTCTGTTTTCATAGTTCTCCTGTCCACTGTCTATTCTAACTATAATACTATCGGCTTATCTCAAAAATTGCAAGAAAAATTGTGTTTAAATCATCTAATTGAATTTTTTTAACGGTAGTGATGGCCAAGTTGGTGACGATTTTCTGTAATTATCATCGCATAACTGATATAATGGTTTTATCGCAAACAAAGGAGAAAACGCAATGAGTAAAACAAAATGGCCAGGATCCGTGTTGCTGGCACCGGTTCCTCCAGTCCTGGTAACTTGTGGCGAGGACGCGTTAGCAAATATCTTAACCGTGGGATGGACTGGGATTCTCAATACCAAACCGCCAATGACTTATATTTCACTACGGCCCAGCCGTTTATCCTACGAGATTATCACAAAAACCCGGGAGTTCACTATCAATCTGTCCACAGTGGAGCTGGTGAAAGCAGTCGATTTCTGTGGGGTGCGCTCTGGCCGGGAGATGAATAAATTCGAATTGCTGGCGCTGGCGTCAGTTCCCGGTGATATGGTGAAGTGTCCGATGCTGGTAGCCAGTCCCTTGAGTATGGAATGTCGGGTCAAAGAAATTATCCCACTGGGTACTCATGATCTGTTTATGGCCGAGATTCTAGCAGTTCATGTGGCTGACACTCTAATTGACGCCAACGGTAAACTTCATTTGGATCAAGCCAATCTATTAGCCTACGTTCATGGCGAATACTTTGGGCTGGGAGAGAAGGTTGGCAGCTTCGGGTATTCGATCCGCAAAAAGAAAAAGAAGAAACGGCCTGTTCAGCAAAAATAAAGCAAAAACGATGGGGAATAAATCCATCGTTTTTCTTTTGGAAATAATTAATGACAAGACAGTTATAGCTTGGTAATCCAGCCTTCCGGACCGGCCAGATCGCCGAGTTGGATGGCGGTGAGGGTATCGTAGAGTTTTTTGGTTACTGGGCCCACTTCGGATTCGCTGTAAAAAATGTGTAGCCGGTTGTGATGAAAAATACCGCCGATGGGGGTTATCACGGCTGCGGTACCACAGGCGCCAGCTTCGGTAAACTGATCAAGCTCATCAATAAAAACATCTTCTTCCGAGACTGCCATTCCCAAAACATGTTCAGCCAGATAAAGCAGGGAATATTTGGTGATGCTGGGTAAGATGGAGGGGGAAGCGGGGGTGACAAAACGGTTGTCTTTGGTGATGCCAAAGAAATTGGCGGCTCCGACTTCTTCAATTTTGGTGTGGGTAGTGGGATCCAGATAAATGCAATCCGCATAGCCTTTTTCAACGGCAATTTGGTGAGCCAGCATCGAGGCCGCATAGTTGCCACCAACCTTTTGTTGGCCGGTGCCGTTACTGGCAGCCCGATCATAGTCGGAGACCATAAAATTAACCGGCGTTAGGCCACCCTTGAAATAAGCACCCACCGGCATACAAAAAACTGTGAAGATATATTCATTGGCCGGTTTGACCGCCACGCTGTTGCCTACCCCAATCATCATCGGACGGATATATAGCGAACCGCCGGTGCCGTAAGGCGGAATATAGGCTTCATTGGCCTTGACTACATCCACACATGCTTTGATAAACGTTTCTTCAGAAATTGTTGGCATTAATAGCCGATCGCAGGAATCCTGTAGTCGCCGGGCATTCTGGTCAATCCTGAATAACTGGATGTCCCCGTTTTTCGTCCGATAGGCTTTCAGTCCTTCAAAGCATTGCTGCCCGTAGTGCAAACAGGGGGCAGCTTCGCCCAGGTGCAGGACATTGTCCTCGGTCAGAGTTCCGCCATCCCATTGATCATCTTTCCAGAAAGACAGATATCGATAATCTGTTTTTATATAGTCAAATCCCAATTGATCCCAATTAATTGCTGCTTTTTTAGTCATTTTAACTCCTTTTTAAATATTTGTTCTGAGGCCCTAAACAAAGGACATCACCAGTCCCATAATGCAGCCCAATAATCCACCCAACCAGACAATTGCGCTTAGTTCTTTGTGCATGATTTCCAGGATCATTTTTTCAAAAGTCAGGACATCATAGCCGTTTATCTGATCTTCGACCAGTTTTGATAAGTTTAGGGCATTAATTAGACTGCCAATGTTTTTTTCAATTAGCTGATGATAGCTCGATATAATCCAGGTGACAAATTCCGGAATGCGGTCTTCATATTCGTTATAAAGATCACATAGTCGCTTGCCTAAAAGATTATTACCTTCTTTTTCAATGATATTACCCAGGATGCCCTCTCCTTTTTCGACCACCATTCGTTCAATAATTTCAGACATTTTGACCTTGGCAGAACTGATCAAGTTTCCATTGATCAACATGGCAAACATTGAGCCCTGTAGATTGCTGACAATTTCAGTGACTGCTATTTCAGATAATAGCGGTCCCAACTCCATTTTTACCATTCGCTCGTAAGAAAAATCGACAATTTTCGTGCTGACCTCAGTGATAATTTGCTCACCACGCTGATCGCCGGAAAACGAGTAAAACAGCTCCCGTAGGGTTTCTTCGCTGGTGCTTTTTTTAGCGATCAGTCCATTGACGGCATTAGCAATCTTATCATCCACTTCTTTGGACAATAAGCCGTTTTTTATCACGTTCTCATTTAGTAGGTTGTTGGCAACCACATTCCCCAATGATTTGGCGATTCTAGGTTTTTCTTTGGGAATTAAACCCGGGGTAAAGGGTAAGGTCAGCCCGAAAACCTTGATGGCTTCTAATGGGCGAAAAAGCATCCGTATGGCGATGCCGTTGGTAATCAGTCCGATAATGCCTCCCAGTATCGGTCCAATAAAAAATGATAAATTCATGGTTTCCTCCTGTTGAAACTTCTGGTTAGTAGCTATTTGTATATTTTAATCTTTTTAAAACAAGCTGTCCAGTAGAATGATAAAAACCAGTAATCGTTATAGCGATTACTGGTTTTTATTATTGTGTTTACTTTAGCTAGCTGATACAATAAAGCAAGGAAATTTTAGGAAGAAGAGGAAAATGATGAAAAATGAGAATTTAAAACGCTGGATTTATCTGGCGGTAGCGACCATTATGCTAATGTTTCTGGGATTACTGTATGCCTGGTCAATTTTTAGAGCACCACTGAACAAGGTCTTTGAAAGTTGGACAGTTACGGACTTATCACTTAATTTCACCATTTCAATTATCTTTTTTTGTATTGGCGGTTTTGTTAGTGGTCAATTAACCCGATTCATTAAAAGCCAAACCATTGTGTTAATGGTAGCGGCGATGCTATTTATTGGTTTTTTTGGTGTTTCGAAAATTGATCCGACCCAACCGGGTCAAAGTTTAATCCTTTTGTATGTTTTTTATGGTGTGCTTTGCGGAACCGGCGTCGGTATGGGATACAATTCAATTATCAGTGCTGTAGTGCCCTGGTTTTCTGAGAAAGCCGGTTTAGCTTCAGGAATTTTATTAATGGGTTTTGGTCTGGGGGGGCTGATTCTCGGTACTCTGATCAGCTCGTTAGTCGGGAGTGTTGGCGTATTGGAAACTTTCTTCTATCTGGCGATCATGGGAGCGATAGTCATGGCTTTAGGATCGTTCTTTATTAAGAAACCTGAAATGGCTGCGAAAAAAGCGGCCACTGCTCAGGGTGAAGCAAGTCAGAAGAAAGAGTATTCGGCTGGGGAAATGTTAAAGACCGGCGTTTTCTGGACATACTTTTTCTGGGGAATCATGATTACCGCATCAGGATTGCTAATTATTGGCAGTGCGGCAACTATCGCGATGGCCTTTGGGGCGCCGGCCCAATTGGGTTTGCTGGTTTCTGTTTTTAATGGCGGCGGCCGGGTTGTCATAGGCAGCTTGTTTGATAAAGTTGGCAGAGGGAAAGCTATGGCAACCAATACCATTCTCTTACTGGTTGCTGGTGTTTTTTTATTGTTTGGAGCAACAATGAATAACGTCATCTTCATCTTCATCGGTCTTTTATCGGTGGGAGTCACCTATGGTGGTGTGCCCGCTTTATCCTCGGTTGTTATTAATTCAAGCTTTGGTTCAAAAAATTATCCCTTGAATTTTAGCTTGTCCAACTTTTTATTGGTACCAGCAGCAATTATTGGACCAATGATATCTAGCTATCTACTGCAAAGCTCAGGCGGTAGTTACAGTTCAACATTTATCGTCATTATTGGTTTCGCAGCCATCGCTTTGGTGTTGAATCATATTTTAGGGATTCAAAGTAAAAAACTGAACCAGGCTGCAATTATTGCAATTGTCGAAAATTAAGATGATTCAATAAATTTTGGGGGGCAATTAAAACCGAATTAAGAAAGTTTTGCTATAATTTGTCAAAAGATAAGTAAATAAAGATGAGTAAATTTGGAGGGCTATTTTATGGAACTGAAGGATAAAATTTTAGCTTTTATGGAGCAGCATGGATCACCGATGACAGCGGGAGAAGTTGAAAAAGCCTTGAAAGTCGATCGAAAAGAAGTTGACAAAGCCTTTAAACTGCTAAAAAAAGAAGAAGCCATTGTATCCCCGGTGCGATGCAAATGGGAACCAGCCAAAAAATAACCGAAAGAAAGGGAAACCTTTCTTTTTTTTCGAGGTAATATGGCTTTTATGGGTTCTATTCGATATACTGTTAGTATGAAAAAAAATTGCTGGGGGAGAGCCTCCGGCACTAATAAAAGAAGGACTGGAAAAGATGAAACATTTTATTGAATTTAAAGATGTCCATAAGCGCTATCATATGGGGGAAGTGACCATCAATGCCGCCAATGGGATCGATTTTTTTATTGACGAAGGCGAATTTGCGGTGGTAGTAGGCCCCAGTGGGGCCGGAAAAACGACTGTCCTTAATATTTTGGGTGGGATGGATAACTGCGATGAGGGCCAGGTCATTGTCGGTGAAAAAGATGTGGCAACCTTGAATCGCCGGGAGCTGGCGGAATATCGACGTTATGACACTGGTTTTGTTTTTCAGTTTTATAATCTTATTCAAAATCTGACTGCCGTTGAAAATGTCGAGTTGGCGACCCAAATCTGTCATGATCCGATGGACGCAGAAACCGTATTAAAGAGTGTTGGATTGGAAGAACGGCTGGGAAACTTTCCATCACAGCTTTCCGGAGGCGAGCAGCAGCGAGTGGCTATTGCCAGAGCGTTGGCTAAGCGACCGAAGCTTCTGCTTTGTGACGAACCCACCGGAGCTTTGGATTATAATACGGGGAAAAATATTTTAAAACTACTCCAGGAAACCAGCCGCAAAGAAAATATGACAGTAATTCTGATCACCCACAATCAGGCCATTACTCCCATGGCCGACAAGGTCATTATTATGAAAAATGGTCAGGTTCAGAAAAGTTATCTCAATGAGAAACCCTTATCGGTTGACGAGATTGAGTGGTAACCGTCTCGAAACGCTCAGGAGAACGCTTGCTCTTGATGGTTTTGTGCTGATAAAGACTCTGGGGCAGGGACGGTTTGGTAGCTGCTATCTGATGTCCCGAGATACAAAGCACTATGTTTTAAAAATCTTTAATCCCAATGATGTCAAGCGCCGTAAAGAAAAACTGGCCCGAGAAAGCAAATTTCTGAAAAAAATTGACCATCCGGCTATTCCCAAATTGAATCAACTTCTTGATCGGGATGGTTTCTATGGACTGGTGATGGAAAAAATGCCAGGACAGTCACTCGAAGACCTATTAGAGTGGGATTACATTTTTAACAAAAAAGAAATTACAGCGATCATGGAGCAATTAATTGCTGTGATGGATTATCTGTCGGGGCTGCATATCACTCATCGGGACATCAAAACCGATAATCTTTTATGGACTGGTGATCTGCTGTCACTCATTGATTTTGGCTCGGCCAGTTGTGATCCCAAATTTCGCCGCCGCTTTAATCCTGATTTCTGGGGAATCGGTGATGTTTTTCTGCGGTTGGCATCAAACTGTGACGAAATGAGCGTCGGAGCTAGTGGCTTTTCCATTTCCCAGTTAAATTTAGACAAAGAACAACAACGTGTCATCAAACGTTTGCTCTGCATTGAAAAGCCCTATCAGGATTTTCAGGTGTTAAAGGAAGATTTTGGGCGTGTCTGGATAAATAAAGGAGAGTGATACAGGATGCATTTAAAGTTAGAATACTTTGAGGAACTCTGGTTATCCGATAACCAGAAAAAAGAGCCATCGGTGGAATTGTGGGACATTCGGGCAGAAGAATACAACCTTTCGTTATCGACCGAGGAGGCTCAGTTAAATCGAAAAAAGAAGGTTCAGACATTGATTGATAAGGGTATTATCAATAGTGAATCAACGGTATTGGATATTGGCTGTGGATCAGGACATTTGGCGGTTGAACTAGCGAAAAAGACAAAAAAAGTAGTTGGTCTGGATTTCTCTGAAAATATGCTACACTTTGCCAACGAAAATGCCACCGCTGCAGGCCTGAAAAACACGGAATTTGTTCATTCGGATTGGGATAGCTTTCAATGCATGAAACCCTTTGATCTGGTTGTAGCGAGTATGTCCCCGGCCATTCATGGGCCGGCTCATCTTTATAAACTGATGGATTGCTCCCGAGGCTATTGCTATTTGTCCGCATTTGTGGAACGACACAGCAACCTGAAAGAAAAACTATACACGTTAGCCGATCAAAACTATCTTCGTCAGTTTAATAAGCTGAACTATATTTTTAACATTTTATGGACGAAGGGCATTTTTCCGGAACTGACTTACGAAACTGGCATTCATAAACGGTTCTTTTCTTTAGAAAAAGCCAAGGAGATTTATACGCGAGAACTGTCAGTGTTGGAAAGCCCGGAGCAAATCAGCCGGATCCATCAATACCTGGAGAAAATCGCTGAAAAGGATATGATTACGGAATCATTACAGCAACGAAAAGGCGTCCTAATCTGGAAAAAATTCTGAATAAAAAAATGCCCGCCATGCTTATTTGTAGAATGACGGACATTTGAAGTTACCAGGATTAATCTGGGGTAGAGTAATTTAGCCGATTGATTCTGGATTTGGATATACGATGGAATACTATTAGCGACACAATCAGAAGTCCAATCGAAGTTATCCAGGTTAATATAAGATTTCCGTAAGTTAAACCGGCAACCAGATAACCAACAAAGCTGCAAGCGGCCACCACGATAGCATAAAGCATCTGAGTTGATACATGCTGAATATGGTCGCAACCAGCTCCCGTTGAAGATAAAATGGTGGTATCCGAAATGGGCGAACAATGGTCGCCAAATACTGAGCCGGCAAGAGTTGCCGACAAGGTTACGACCATCAATTCCGGTGAGGTATATTGAGAAATCATAACCACGATGGGTATAAAGATACCGAAGGTGCCCCAGGCGGTGCCAATGGAAAAGGACAGCAATGCTGACACCAGAAAAATCATGGCCGGGATCAACCCCACCGGGATATTGCTTGCTTTGACCAGTTCCCCAATAAAGAGGCCGGTTCCCAGCAGATCCTGACACAGAGCACCGATAGTCCAGGCCAAAGTCAGAATGATATAGGCGGGCACCATGGTTTTAATCCCTTCACCGATACCACCCATAAAGGTTTTAAAATCGATAAGTTTACGGGGAATAAAGAGTAAGAAGGTCACCACTAGCGCCCAAAAAGCGCCCATTACCAGTGCGGCAGAAGCATCACAATTGCCAAAGGCGGCGGACAATGTTAAACCTTCGCCGGACCAGTAGCCACCGTTCTGAAGCATCGATAGAACTGAAAAGATTATCAGGGCGCCAATCGGAATAATCAGGTCCCAGATCGTACCCTTACCATCCATTAGAACTTTTTCTTCCAGCTCAGTATCCAGAGCTCCCAGGTCTCCGGTTTCAAGCGCCTGCTTTTCAACTCGGGCCATCGGTCCGAAATCCAGGTTGGTTATCGAAAGAATGATGACCATCAAAATACTTAAAAGAGCATAGAGATTATAAGGAATCGTCGACATAAAAGCGCTCAGTTCATTCTGAAAGGCCCCAGTTTCATAAAGAGTCGATCCGACTGCCGCTGCCCAACTAGAAATCGGGGCAATGATACAAATTGGAGCCGCAGTGGAATCGATGATATAAGCGAGTTTGGCCCGAGGAATCTGGTATTTATCGGTGACCGGTTTCATTACGGTACCTACAGTCAGACAATTAAAGTAATCATCGACAAATATAATGACCCCTAAGGCACTGGTGGCCAGCTGGGCACTGCGTCTCGATTTAAGCTTAGTTGTGGCCCAATTGCCATAGGCTCTTGATCCTCCGGCGATGGTCACCACATAAACCAGGGCGCCCAGCAGCCCCAAAAATAGGATAATGTTGAATTTACCTGGATCACCCACGGTTTCGGCCATTAAACCAAAGGCAACCGTTCCCATTTCAACAAGACCCCCACCACTACTGACAACATAGATCAGAGTTCCAGATAAGATTCCGATAAGCAGAGCAGAGATGACTTCTTTAGTAATCAACGCCAGGACAATGGCAATGATTGGAGGAATGATGGATAAAATGCCCACATCTACTGTTTCTAACAATTCGTTTCTCCTTTCACGAATAAGAATTCGTTTTTTGCGTTATTCATTGAACACAAGGCCCATTTAATTCCGCAAAAGTTCGATATAAAATTACAAACATTGTGTAGTCTATCACAATTGGTATTGTTTATCAAATGCACTTTTCTGAATGATGTTCAGAATTAAATTGAGGCAATGAATATTTATTCTGATGCGGGGACTATACAAGCCAGTAAGAATCATGTAAGATTAGGTGTGCTAAAATTAGACTAACGTTTAAAAATTATAAATATGAGGAAATGAATGAATAATTATATTGAAAAAAATATTTTACCCTTGGTAACAAAACCGATCACTTATCTTGGCAATGAGGTGAATTCTGTCCATAAGACCCCAGATCAAGAGATGATTCGCTTTGCTTTTGCCTTCCCAGATACCTATGAGGTGGGAATGTCCCATTTAGGCATGAAAATTCTTTATGGATTACTTAACGAAGAAAAGGACATCTGGTGTGAACGGGTATTTGCACCCTGGGTGGATATGGAAGAACAATTGCGGCTACATGATCTGCCCTTATATGGGTTGGAATCGATGATGCCTTTAAACGAATACGATTTTGTGGGATTTACCCTTCAATATGAAATGAGCTTCAGTAATATTTTAAATATGCTTGAATTGGGGAAGATCACCATGAGAAGCACCCAGCGAAAAGAAGATGAACCCTTTGTGATCGCGGGAGGTCCCTGTGCCTATAATCCCGAACCGCTGTCAGACTTTATTGACATTTTTGTCATCGGTGAGGGAGAAGAGGTGATCTTAAGAATTATGGCTGCTCACCGTGAGTGGAAAAAAGTCGGCGGCAACCGTCAGGACTTTTTAAAAATGGCAGCGGCGATTGAAGGGGTTTATGTCCCGGCTTTTTATGCGGTCAGCTATGATGAAATGTCTGGGGTGATTACTGCCTTCACCCCCATTGCAGAAGAAGTGCCAGCGACGATCCGCAAACAATTTATCGAAGACCTGGATCAAGCTTACTTCCCGGATAAAATTGTGGTTTCCTATACGGAAACCGTTCATGATCGCATCAGTTACGAAATTTTCAGAGGTTGTGGACGGGGTTGCCGCTTTTGCCAGGCTGGGATGATCTATCGTCCCACCCGTGAGAAAACCGTACCAACGATCCAATCAAAAATTAAAGCTCTAATCGCATCTACTGGCTACGATGAAGCTTCGTTGTCATCTCTTAGCACGGGTGATTACAGTGAAATTGAAACCTTGATTAAAAACCTGGTCTGTGATGCTGAAGTTGGTAAGGTTAGTATTACCCTGCCATCTCTACGCATTGATTCCTTAAGCATTGAGATGCTGGAAGAGATTCAAAAAGTCAGGAAAGCCGGATTGACTCTGGCACCGGAAGCTGGTACGCAGCGGATGCGCGACGTTATCAATAAGGGCGTGACCGAAGAAAACCTGATGGATACGGTTAGAACTGCCTTTGAGAAGGGGTGGGGACATGTCAAACTCTACTTTATGATTGGTTTGCCGGGAGAAACCCTTGCCGATATCAAAGGCATTGCCGATCTGGGACAAAAAGTCGTGAATGAGTACTATAAAATTGATCGTGAGTCCCGGAATAAAAGTGTGAAGGTTGTTCTCAGCGCTTCTTCTTTTGTACCGAAACCATTCACGCCTTTCCAGTGGATGGGACAGAATACCCCGGAAGAATTTATGAACAAGCAGCGTCATTTAAAAGCCAGCATTAAAGAACGAAAGATTTCCTACAGCTGGCACGATAGTGGGGTTAGCTTTCTGGAAGCTGTTTTTGCCCGGGGTGACCGTCGATTGGGTCTGGTGCTGGAAAAAGCCCATCAAAAAGGCTGCCGGTTTGATGGCTGGGGAGAATACTTTGATCTGGAAAAGTGGACCGAAGCCTTTGCTGAAGCAGGAATTGATCCGAATTTCTATGCCTTGCGAAATCGAGACTTTGACGAAATCCTACCATGGGATTTTATTGATACAGGGGTCACTAAGAAATTTTTAAAAGCCGAGGCACAAAAAGCGGAAGCTGCGTTAACGACGCCCTTCTGCCCCGAAAGCTGCTCGAATTGTGGAATTATGGAGTTCAAGAAAGGATGGAAATGCAATGGTTAAAATTCAATATCAATTTAAGCGAACTACACCCCTGCGTTTTTTATCCCATTTAGATCAGCAGCGCCTGTTTCAACGGGCTTTTCGTCGGGCCAATATTCCTGTTGAATACTCCCAGGGATTCAATCCTCATCCTAAAATGTCATTCGCACTGGCTATGTCCGTGGGCTTGACAAGTGATGGTGAGTTTGGTGAAGTGATGGTATCAAAGAACATTGATGTAGAAACATTTATCAGCCGCATGAACCAGGTTTTGCCCAATGGCCTGGAAATCATCACTGCAAAAATCTGCGACGAAGGGGTCAGATCCCTGTCGGCATCGCTTTGTAAAAGCATCTATCGGATTCGCATCAAAGTCGTGCCTGAAACTGATTTAAGAGAATTGTCTGAATCCATCCGTTCTTATCTTGAACGGTCTCAGATTTTTATGCAAAAAAGAAATAAAAAAGGGAAGTTTGTTGATAAAGATATACGACCATTTATCGAATCGATCGCAGTTTTTGCTGATTCTGAAAAAGACAAGGTGAATGTCAAGATGACCTTGATTTATATCGAGCAACAAAGTGTTAAGCCAGAACATGTTCTAGAGAGTGTAAATAATCAAAATAGCACGGTCTTTCTAATTGATCCCACGATCGAGGTTCATCGTGAAGAACTCATAATTAAAGCTGATGCTTAAGGTTTACAAAAGGAATAAAACGTTTACAAAAAAAGACTTTACATTTAAAAAAAACGTGCTATAATTTAGCTAAATCAAAGATCAACTCAATCCTTTTCCAGATTGACTGAGACGGTCATTGAAAAGTAAATAAACCTTAACTGCAGATAAGATTAAAGGAAGCCGGCAATCTGTTAGAAAAAAATTCTAACACGATACCGATCGCTTAGTTAAATTTTATCGATTGTTACCTCCGCATCTGCAACAGTTCTCGAATTTTATCTGAGTAGATTGCAGACAATTATTGTGTGATTGATTGGAGATCGGTATTTACATTATGGAAAAAAGCATCACGTATTTATATCAAGTTTTAATGATGGTACGAAATTGATGTGGCCATAAATACAAATAATAGATCAAAGATAAGTAATCCTCAAAATAGGAGATCACAATCAGCGTAAAAAAATAAGAAAAAACTGGAAAGCAACCTTAAAAAAGGTTAGATTAACAATCTCCAAATAATTCTAATTTTCTGGTTTCCAAGGTAAATGGAAGAAGTTTTCAAGTTAAGTGTTTGTTACTTTGAAAAGTGAAAGAGAAGGTTTTTGCTAAATAGAAAGGGGTGAGTCCAAAAGGAATGACATCAGAAATTGAAAGCTGAAGCCGGTTCTGCATCGTGATGCGGGATCGGCTTCAGCGTTTTTTGTATTTGTTTGACTTTTTTATGTCAGAACAATTGTTTAGCTTACCCAATACCTGTAAAAGATCAGTATAATAAATAGTAAATATGGAAAGTGAGGATTACTGATGAAAACATACGCTTTGATTATTATGAAACCAGACGCGTTGGAAGCAGAATTAGTGGAACCGATTATTCAACGATTTATTGAGAAGGGATTCCTGATTGAGATGATCGGATTTAAGAGCGCTGATGAAAAATCAATCTTAACACATTATGCCCATGTCGTTGAAAAACTTGGCGAATCCTTTAAAAAAATGGCCATCGCAGCGTTTGTGGGTAAACCAATGGTTCCGATTATTCTCAGTCAGGACGGCGAAAATGCGATTGCCAATTCTCGGGAATTAACCGGTGCTACTGATCCGACCAAAGCTGTACCAGGAACGATCCGCGGCGATCTGGGAACTGATTCCTTTGAAAACGCCGATCGGGAAGGTCGGTGCTGCTACAACCTAATTCACTGTAGCGACTCAATGGAATCCTTGTTAATTGAAATGAAACTTTGGTTTGGGCCTAAAACCTATGAAATATTTGCGCCTATGATCAGCTCAAAAATATAAGAAGACTTAATAAAGCTGTTGAAGCATGATCTGACAATTCACGGTTTGGTTAAAATATTTACGAAAAATGAGAAAATTTACCTATTGTACCAGATCCGATCAGTTGATAGTAAATACTTGTCATTAACTCGTTTATGTTAATTTAGTCTTGTGAAGTAAAAAAAATAGTGATAAAATAATCCCATTATATTTTTAAGGGGGTTAAGATGAATTTTTCGGAAATTATTGCAGCAGTCAACAATTTTGTTTGGGGACCTGTAATGCTGGCATTACTCATGGGAACCGGGATATTTTTAACAATTCGGTTAAAGTTTTTGCCATGGCGGAATCTCGGTTATGCGCTAAAATCGGTTTTTGCCAAGCAGGACCCGACAAAAAAAGAATCGAGTGGTGATATTTCACCCTTCCAGTCTTTAATGACAGCTTTGGCGGCAACCATTGGAACAGGTAATATTGTTGGTGTAGCAACTGCAATGGTCCTTGGTGGACCCGGCGCCTTGGTTTGGATGTGGATCAGTGCATTATTTGGTCTTTCAACTAAATATGGTGAAAGTGTATTGGCGGTTAAGTACCGCGAAACGAATAGTGAAGGTGAAATGGCTGGCGGACCAATGTATGCGATGAAAAACGGCTTTAAGAATAAGACGATCGGATCGATTCTGGCGGTGTTGTTCTCAGTTTTCGCAGTAATTGCTTCTTTTGGTATCGGTAACATGACCCAGGCAAACTCCATTTCAAGTGCAGTTTTGGGAACCTTTGGCATTCCAACCTGGATTACAGGTGCAGTGATCACCATTCTGGCAATTATTGTTCTATTAGGTGGGATTAAAAGTATTGGTCGGGTTTGTGGCGTAATCGTACCATTTATGGCGGTTTTCTATTTTGTTGCAGGTATACTAGTTATTATTATTAATTTTGGAAATATTCCTGCAGGTATTGCTCAGATCTTTACCATGGCCTTTTCACCTATGGCTATGGCTGGTGGTGTAGGCGGAACCGTAATCGCCAGCATGCTCAGCGCGATGCGTTGGGGAGTCGCCCGAGGCGTATTCTCAAATGAAGCCGGATTAGGTTCTGCTCCAATTGCAGCCGCCGCAGCAAAAACGGATCATCCGTCTCGGCAAGGTTATATCAATATGACCGGGACATTCTTTGATACCCTGGTAGTTTGTACAGTTACTGGATTGGTCATCGCCTCTTCAGGGGCACTGGGAACCATGACTGAAGCAGGCGAACTACTCAGTGGAGCGGCATTGACCATTGCTTCATTTGAATCTGCTCTAGGACCTATCGGAGGATATATTGTCACCATTGGTATAATGCTGTTTGCTTTTTCAACAATTTTAGGTTGGGAATATTATGGCGAAAAATCACTGGAGTATTTAATAAAGGCTCCGATAGCGGTAAAAGCTTATCGCTTATTATTTAGTTTAGTAGCTTTTGTAGGCGCAACCACAGCATTGCAAATAGTTTGGGACTTTTCAGATACGATGAATGGCTTGATGGCTATTCCGAATCTAATCTCACTGCTTGTTTTAAGTAGCGTCATCGCCAAAGAGTGTTTTGATTATGAAGAAAAAATAATCAAGCCAGAGCGTGAATTAAGAAAAGCTGGAAAATAAGCTACCGTAGGTTTTAAATAGTTGATTATTATAAAGTGTCCGCTGTCAAAACATTACAATCGATGTTGTAATTAGCGGACACTTTTATTATTTTACCTTACGGGCATGAACTGCAAATCGGGCATCATCGAAGGTATAAATGCAGGTGGAAAGAGTTAATACTTCATCATCGGGATCAAGAGTCACTCCGGTATCATACAGGGATCTCGCCTTTAGTCGATTCATGTAGTCTATGAACTCACCATCGGTTATAAATTCTGGCTGTCGATAGTCGTAGTCAGCTTTAGTAATATAAATCGAGAAGATTTCCCAATCACCGGGATGACCAGGTTGATCAAACTGTATCACCGGATGGAGCTTTAAGTAGGCTTGATCCTGATAGTTCCACAAACTGCCAAACATCGATTCATCAGACATATAATGACCATAGAGAACGTGATTCCGGGTAGTGGTAGTATTACACAGGTAATCCCGGAAAACTGCACCTTCAAAGGACTCTTCCTGCAAGTAATTATGGGATAGATAGTAATCATTGTTATCGGTCTGAACGACCGGGTACTCCAAAGGGGTTCCTTCGATTTGAACCCAACCGATCGTATCAGGATTGAGTGCAAGTAAGGCGTTAAAATCAATCCGGTCGGCGATTTCAGTGTGATTTTCTTTAGCAACAGCAATGATTTTATCCTTTTGCACGGTCTGATTGATCTTTGGATAAAAATTATAAATAGTGAATCCGATCGCCAATGCGATTAATAAAAAAACAGCAACAATCTTTATTTTAGACATGCTTTTTTGCAATTTTATTTTCCTCCTCTAGTTGTTTTGTATCAATTATACCCAATTTTACTGAAAAACCTCCAAATAAATAAAAATAGTTGAGTGGATTGATCAATTATGCAAAACAGCTTGTATTCTAATTATTTTGTTTGACTTTTGGAGCTTGCCATGTTATTATTTATAAAGTTATGTAGCCGCACACACAAGGTTTTAAGTCGAAAGCACCTTTTGTGGCGAGTCTGGTATGAGGAGGTGTAGAATCATGTATGCAATTATTAAAACAGGTGGTAAACAATACCGCGTTCAAGAAAATGATGTTATTCATATTGAGAAAATCAAATTAACTGAAGAAGATGTAAAAGAAATTACTTTTACTGAAGTTTTAGCAGTCAACAAAGATGGTGAAATGATCATTGGTACCCCAATGATTGAAAATGCTGTTGTTAAAGCTGAAATTTTAGAAGTTGCAAAAGGACCTAAGGTTATTATTTACAAGTATAAATCTAAAAAAGATTATCGTAAAAAACAAGGTCATCGACAACCATTCATGAAAGTTAAAATTACTGGCATCCAAGCGTAGGCGTTTATGATTTCAGTAAAGATTCAAGGTAAGAAAAAAATAGCACAAGAAATAATCGTATCTGGTCATGCCGGTTTTGCTGATCATGGCGAAGATCTCGTTTGTGCTGCTGTATCGGTATTAACCATCAGCATCTTAAACGGACTTACCGAAATTCTTGGTCGGAAAGATCTCGGCGAAGTGGTAGAAGAAGGCTATGTCCGCTTTATCATTCCCGAAATCACAGATGAATCAATGAAGATGAAAACAGATACACTCATTTCGACCTATCTCCTGGGAATCCGGGGGATTAAGGAAGCTTATGGAGATTATATCCAGTTTGAAGAACAATAAATAGGAGGTGAACAACATGTTAAAAATGAACCTTCAACTATTCGCCCATAAAAAAGGGGTTGGTAGTTCAAGAAATGGTCGTGACAGTGAAGCCAAACGTCTTGGAGTCAAAAGAGGAGACGGTCAATTCGTGCTAGCAGGGAATATTCTTGTTCGTCAAAGAGGAACAAAAATTCACCCTGGTACTAACGTTGGAAAAGGCGGAGATGATACATTATTCGCATTAGAAGATGGCATCGTACGTTTTGAAAGAAAAGGCAGAGATAAAAAACAAGTAAGTATTTATCCTCGGGAAGCCATCTAGTTTTCCAGTGACAAAATAATACATCCATAAAACCTCTTATGCTCGTTTTTACAAGATAAGAGGTTTTATTTTTTGTTGTTTGGGTAGATACCATAAAAAAAGCGAGGTAGCAATGTTTGTAGATAAAGCAGAGATTATTCTAAAGGCCGGCAACGGCGGACATGGCGGCATGAGTTTTCGCCGCGAAAAATATGTTCCCAATGGTGGTCCAGACGGTGGTAACGGAGGGCATGGCGGCAATATTTTATTTATGGCTGATAATGGTTTTCGGACCCTGATGGAATTTAAATATAAAAGAAAACACAAAGCAGAAAATGGCGAAAACGGAACCGGTTGTCGGTCTACCGGTAAAACCGGAGAAGATCTGATTATCAAAGTACCAGTGGGAACCATTATTAAAGATAAAGATACCGGACGAATCATCTGCGATCTTTCAGAACATGGACAAAAATACCGGGTCGCCGAAGGCGGCCGGGGTGGTCGGGGAAACATGAACTTTGCCACCGCCACCAGACAGGCACCTCGTTTTGCCCAGGGTGGTGTCAAGGGTCAGGAACGCACCGTTATTCTTGAACTCAAGCTGCTTGCTGATGTAGGTCTGATTGGTTTTCCAAATGTCGGTAAATCAACCCTTTTATCGGTGATCACTAAAGCTAAGCCCAAGATAGCCAATTACCATTTTACCACCATCGTTCCCAATCTTGGAGTGGTTGAATGGCGAAATTTTGATCCTTTTGTGATCGCTGACATTCCCGGTTTGATCGAAGGTGCTCATGAGGGTACCGGACTGGGGGATCAGTTCCTTAGACACGTGGAACGAACCAAACTGCTGATTCATCTTCTGGACGCCTCTGGCAGTGAAGGCCGGGAGCCTTTGGATGATTTTAAAAAGATCAACTTTGAATTGGAAAAATACAACGAAAAATTGGCAAAACGCGTTCAGATCGTGGCCTTGAACAAGGTTGATCTTCTTTTAGAACCTGAAGAAACGGATAATTTAAAGGCTGAATTGGAACAAATGGGCTATGAAGTCTTTGTCATTTCCGCAGTAACTGGTCAGGGACTCAATGAACTGTTAAGCCGAACCATAAAGTTGCTCGATGAAATTGGCGAAGTAGAGCCGATTTTTGACTTTGAACCGGAAACTGAAATCATTTTCACCCCGGACTTTAAAGAAAAACAATTCACCGTTGAAAAATTCGATCATTTATTTGTAGTTAAAGGTGCATTCGTGGAGCGACTGATTACGTCGGTTAACTTTGAAGATTTGGATTCCATAGGTTTCTTCCAGCGGGTTCTAAAAGATAAAGGCGTCTTTGAAGAATTGGAAAGAATGGGCATTCAGGATGAAGATGTGGTTCAACTCGAAGAGATCGAATTTGAGTATTTTAAATAGATTTCCCGCATTATTATATGTTATAATAGCGTCGTAGAAAGTAGAGAAAAAATGTTAACAAGTAAACAAAGAAGTTATTTAAGAAAACTTGCGATGGATATTCCCGATATCATTTTCATCGGTAAAGATGGCATCACACCACAAGTCATCGTGCAGACCAGGGACGCCATTATTGCCCGGGAACTGATCAAGGGAAAGGTTCAAAATAATTCTCTGGAAGATGTCAATAATGTGGCCCGGGAATTAGCTGCAGCCACAAAATCCGATATTGTGTGCACCATCGGTAGTAAATTTATCCTTTATAAGAAGAATTTATTAAAAACAAAAATCGAGGTGCCTACAAAAAATCAGAAACCCATTAAACGTGTCAAGAAAAAGGCACTTAGTCCGTCGCGAAAATTCACTAATTCATAGTAAGCAAAGGTTTGAGATGAAGAAAAAAATCGGTCTTCTGGGAGGAAGTTTTAATCCCATCCATACGGGGCATCTACTACTGGCAGAGTCGGCTCGAGATCAATATGAATTGGATAAGGTGTTGTTTATTCCTACCGGGAATAACCCATTTAAGTTATCTCAAGACGAAATTGCCAGAAAGCACCGACTTAAAATGGTCGAACTGGCAATCGCAGGCAATGACAGTTTTGAAATTTTGACCCATGAAATTGATCAGAGTGGTATCACCTATACGATTGATACCATCAATACCATTAAAGAAATTTATCCGGACTGTGATTTTTATTTTATTGCCGGTGCCGATTTAATGTTTGAAATCACCTTATGGAAGGGTGCCCCGGAATTATTAAAGTCGGTGAAGTTTATCACGACATTCCGTCCGGGTTATAGTCACGATCGGCTGGATATGCGGATCAAAGAGCTACAGGAGATTTACGGGGCGTCTATTTTCAAGCTGTATGCCACCGAAATGGACATTGCCTCTTCTGATATCCGGGCACGAATTAAAAATGGATACTCCATTCGTTATTTACTTCCTGACGCGGTGGAAGCCTATATTCATGAGTATCACCTTTACTTGCCGAATGTGTCTATTGAGGATAGCAATGAATTGGACTGATATCGAAGAAGATTTAAAAAGAATTCTAACTCCTAAACGCTTCACACACACACAAAACGTGGTTGAGGCGGCTGAGAAACTGGCTCATAACTTTGGCTGTGATCAAGACCAGGCCAGGTTGGCAGCGTTGCTGCATGACTGTGCTAAGAATCTGACAGATGAACAGCAGCTTGACTGCGCCAAACGGCATCAGATTAAAATCGATCGTGTGAGTCGAAATGATCCCCAGCTACTTCATGGCCCAGTGGGTGCGGTCCTTGCTAAAGAGCGTTACGGTATCAACGATACCGCAATTCAAAATGCCATAGATTGTCACACTACTGGTTGCAAGAATATGAGCACACTGGATAAGATTATTTATCTGGCCGATTATATTGAAAAAGACCGTACTTTTCCAGGCGTTGAGACCATTCGACAAATGGCAGATACTGATTTGGACGGGGCCACTATTATGGCACTAACTAATTGTATCTGTCATGTGGCGCGAACAGGTGCACTACTCCATAAGCGAACCATCGATGCGCGAAACGATTTAATTATCAAAACCATAAACTTAAAGAAAATTAAAAAAGAAAGTGAGTGATTTTTATTATTCCAGAAGAATTTGCACAAAAAATAAAAAGCTGGATTGAGGACAAAAACGGGGTGGATATTGAGGTCATTAATGTAACCGAAATGACATCCATTGCCAATTATTTTGTTATTGCCAGCGGGAGTTCTGAACGTCAGGTCAAAGCTATTGCTGATAATATAGAGTATGAAGCTAAACAATTGGAAATATTCCCCAAAAACATCGAGGGCCAACGGGAAGGTCGCTGGATTTTACTGGATTATTATGATGTGATCATCCATATTTTTCATGCCGAAGAACGAGAGTTTTATAACTTGGAAAAACTTTGGAAAAGCAGCCCTGTTAATCGATAATCTGCGTCTCATGCAATCAACTTGATTGATACTTTTTATCTAAGTGAATTTTACTGGAGATAAAAAGTCAACAATTGATATAAACTTTGGGTATCAACCGAATTACTGAACCAATCGAAATGGTGGCACTTCTTGATCCTTCGGGGCTGGAAAATCCACCTTTTTAAATGTCGGGATTAATTCTATCATGGATAGCAGAGTGAATTTCATAATAAAACAATTAATTTCAGTACTAAGAAAATTAGAAAGAGGTAACTATGAAAATAGGAATCGTTGGCTTACCCAACGTCGGGAAAAGCACCATATTCAATGCGTTAACTAAGGCCGGGGCAGAGTCTGCCAATTATCCATTTTGCACCATTGATCCTAATATCGGGGTTGTGACAGTGCCAGATCCACGTTTAGCTGTTTTAGAAAAAATGTACAATTCAAAAAAGGTAATCCCTACTACCATCGAATTTGTCGACATTGCCGGTCTGGTGCGCGGTGCCAGCAAAGGCGAAGGTCTTGGAAACAAGTTTCTTTCGCATATCCGTGAGGTTGATGCCATTGTCCATGTTGTCCGTTGTTTTGAAGATGAAAATGTGGTTCATGTGGAAGGAAAAATCGATCCCATCGACGATCTGGAGACCATCAATCTGGAACTTATTTTTGCAGATATCGAAATGCTGGATCGACGGATCGAAAAAAATAAAAAGCTGGCTAAAACAAATCCTCAGGAAAAAGCTAACATCGAAGTAGCGATGCGATTGCGGGAAATTCTTGAAGGTGGAAAAATGCCGCATGACGATGATTTTACAGTCGATGAATGGGAATTCATTCAAACGATTCAATTGATTTCGATTAAACCGGTACTTTATATCGCCAATGTTTCAGAGAATGATCTTCATGAAGATAATGAGATGGTAACCCGTTTAAAAGTGACTGTTCGGGAAAATCACTCCGGTAGTCACAAGGATATTATTAAAATTTCGGCAAAAATTGAAGAAGAAATCGCTCAGTTTGATGATGCTGAAAAAGCAGAATTTTTATCTGATATGGGTTTGGAAGAATCGGGACTTGACCAGGTTATTCGTTCAGGCTATAAGTTATTAGGGCTGATTACTTTTTTGACCGCCGGACCCCAGGAGATAAGAGCCTGGACTGTCACCGAAGGTACCAAAGCGCCTCAGGCCGCCGGTAAGATCCACACTGATATTGAACGTGGGTTTATTCGGGCTGAGATAACGAGTTTTGAACAATTAATTGAAGCCGGTACGGAAGTAAAAGCCAAGGAAAGCGGCGTCACCCGGGTTGAAGGAAAAGACTATGTCATGAAAGATGGCGATGTTACCTTTTTTCGATTTAATGTCTAGATTATTTATCCTAGCAGTTAGCATTTAGATATAAACCACCCGATAACCTGGAGGTTACTGTGAAAGATCTTGTTTTAGTCGCTGTCAATGCGAAATATATCCACACTAATCTGGCCGTTCGTTCATTAAAGGCGCAACTGCCGGATTTTAATGTTGAAATTCTGGAGATGTCAATTAATGATCCAATTCATCGTATTATCAAGCTACTGCTCGATCACGATGCTAAACGTATTGGTTTTTCTTGTTATATCTGGAATATAGAAATTGTTCTAAAGTTAGCCGAAATAGTTAAAAAAGCCAGGCCCCAGGTGCAAATTATTCTAGGCGGTCCGGAGGTTAGTTTTGATGCCATGACGCTGATGAAGAACTATCCTTTCTGCGACATTATTGTAAAGGGGGAAGGGGAAGGTATACTAAACGCGTTGCTCAAAGATCGCGACCAGGAACGCTTTAGTAAAATTCCCGGGCTCTGCTATCGAAAACGATCGGGAGAAATTGTTGATAGTCCCGATTCGAAAGCGGTTCCATTAAACCAATTGACTTTTCCTTATTTAAATGAGAATCTAAACAGTCTCAATCATAAGATTATTTATTATGAAACCATGCGAGGCTGCCCGTTTTCCTGTTCATATTGCCTTTCTTCAACTACACAGAAACTAAACATCTTGAGTTTGGATAGGGTTTTTAAGGAGTTGGATTTCTTTATTCAGGCTGGTGTCAAACAGGTTAAACTGGTAGACCGGACATTTAACTGCGATTTGAGCCGAGCTAAAGAAATATTTTCCTATCTTATTAAACAAGGCGGCGACACTAATTTTCACTTTGAAATGACCGGAGATCTCATCGATGATGGAATGATTGCTCTGCTAGCGATGGCACCGCCGGGACTGATTCAATTCGAAATCGGTGTTCAAAGCACAGCACCCGCTACGCTTTCGGCTATTGGCCGAAAAATCAGTGTCGAACGAACAGAAAATCATGTAAAAAAACTCTTGGAACAAGATAATATTCATATTCATCTGGATCTGATTGCTGGCCTACCCCATGAAACCTATGAGGTGTTTAAGTCATCCTTTAATCAGGTCATTGCCCTTAATCCCGGTATGCTGCAATTAGGCTTTCTGAAGTGTCTGAAAGGTACCCGCATTCGCAAAGAGTCTGAGATCCATGATTACCAGTATGCCAGCTTTCCGCCATATGAAATTATTTCTAATAAGTATCTTAGTGCTGAGGAACTGTATCAATTGCGTCAAATTGAAGTGTTAGTGGATCGTTATTTCAATAGCGGCGCATTCAAACATAGTTTGGCATTTATTTTTCAAGCCAAGATTTACGACACCCCTTTTGACTTTTTTGAAGCCTTTTCTTGCTATTGGGACGAACAGGGATATTATGAAGTAGGAAAATCAAAAGAACAACTCTTTAGTATTTTAAAGGAGTTTTTCAAAGAACAAAAAAAGAATGATCAAGTTAGTGAATGGATTAAGTTTGACTTTCTCTCCCAGGGGAATCTCAGACTGCCAGGCGATATGCTTGATACTTGTCCTGATAAGGAATGGATCTTCGAATTTTTAAAAGATCCTCAGAATATCGCGACTTTCCTGAATGTCTTTGCTAATTTTACACCAAAAAAAATCTATAACCAGGTCAAGTTTCAGTATTTTTCGAGAACGTTGATTGATCATTTTTCCGAATCAACAACAATCAATAATGAACAAGGATTATTAGTATTCTTTGAAACGGGATTTAGCATTATTTGCTAATTTTTGATGTTTAATTTACTAAATTAATTTTTTTTAAAAGTATTGATTCTTTTTTAGATAAAGGTTATACTAATACTCAATAAAAATAAAAAAGGCGCTGATAAGGACGAGTAAGTTACCCATTAGATTCAGAGAATAGGCAACCTGGCTGTAATTGCCTATACTAGTGATAATTGAAAACCACCTTGGAGTCAAAACCTGAAATCGGATCGATAGTTGTGCAGTGTAGCATCTTTCATTTTTTAATAGTAGGGTTTTTCGGAGCTGACCGTTATTCAGAACTTAAGTGGATTCACGCATGTGAATCAAATTGGGTGGAACCGCGTTAATACGTCCCTTTGTTTGACAAAGGGACTTTTTTTGTTTTTATAAGCGAGTCGCTGGAAAATAATGCTGGGTTACAATTAAATTCAGAAATAAAGGAGAAAACCATGATTACTATTACGTTAAAAGACGGATCCATAAAGACTTATGAACCCGGAATCACTGTCCTTGAAGTTGCCAATGATATCAGTCCCGGTTTAGCTAAAAATACAATGGCAGGGGAACTGGGTGGCAAGGTTGTCGATGTTCGTCAACCGATTAACGAAGATGCCACCCTCAATCTGTTAAAATTTGAAGATGAAGGCGGCAAGCATGCTTTCTGGCATACCGGTTCCCATCTGCTGGCTCAGGCGGTCAAACGATTGTATCCACAGGCAAAACTGGCCATTGGCCCGGCCATTGATAATGGTTTTTACTATGATATTGATGTCGATGTGATTATCACCCCGGAAATCATGGAAAAAATTGAAAAAGAAATGGCTAAAATTGTTAAGGAAGGGCTGGTGATTAGTCGTTACGAACTGAACCGCAACGACGCTTTGGCAAAGGTTAATGCTGAAGGCGAGATTTATAAGGCTGAACTGATCGAAAATCTGCCGGAAGACGCCATCATCAGCTTTTATTCCCAGGGTGAGTTCTCGGATCTTTGTGCCGGTCCCCATATTCAAAACCTCAGCGGAATTAAAGCCATTAAGCTTTTAAGTCTGGCCGGTGCCTACTGGCGGGGTGATGAGAAAAATAAAATGCTACAGCGGATCTACGGCATTACCTTCCCTAAAAAAAGTCAGTTGGATGAGTACCTGACTCGACTCGAAGAAGCCAAAAAACGGGATCATCGTAAATTAGGAAAAGAACTTGATCTTTTTTCATTGCATGAAGAAGGTCCCGGATTTCCTTTCTTCCATCCGAAGGGCATGATCATTCGAAACGAGCTGGAAAACTTTTGGCGCGAAGAACACCAACGTCGAGGCTACCATGAAATTAAAACACCCATTATACTTAATAACGATCTATGGAAACGTTCGGGACATTGGGATAAATATAAAGAAAATATGTATTTTACTGAGATTGATGAGAGTGAATATGCCATTAAACCAATGAACTGCCCCGGCGGCATGCTGGTTTATAAAACAAAGGGTCACTCCTATCGTGATTTACCGTTAAAAATGGGAGAACTGGGTCTAGTTCACCGCCATGAACTGCATGGTGCGCTTCATGGACTGATGCGTGTCCGTGCTTTTACTCAGGATGATGCGCATATTTTCATGACTCCCGAGCAAATTCAAGAAGAAGTCATCAAGGTAATCGATCTGGCTGATGATGTTTATAAGATATTCGGTTTTAGTTATAAAGTTGAATTATCGACACAACCAGAAAATTCGATTGGATCTGATGAAGTTTGGGAAATAGCAACCGAAGCATTAAGAAAAGCCCTTGAGAAAAAAGAAATCAATTATCGTCTCAATCCTGGCGATGGAGCATTTTATGGACCTAAAATTGATTTCCACCTGGAAGATAGCCTAGGACGAACATGGCAATGTGGAACGATTCAATTAGATTTCCAAATGCCGGAACGTTTTGATCTGAACTATATTGGTTCGGATGGCGAAAAACATCGTCCGGTTATTATTCATCGTACGATTTTAGGGAGTATCGAACGATTTTTGGGGATCCTGATTGAGCACTTTGCCGGAAAATTCCCGGTTTGGTTGGCGCCGGTTCAGGTCATGATTATCCCCGTTGCTGATGCCCATCATAATTTTGCCAAAGGTATTGCTGAAGAACTCACCGCCATTGGTGTTCGCGCATCGGTGGATACCCGGGATGAAAAATTGGGCTACCGGATCCGGGAAGCACAAATGCAAAAAGTTCCCTATATGCTGGTAGTGGGAGATAAAGAAACCGAAGGCGGCGATTTGGCACTTAGAATTCGGGATACTGGTGATGCTGGACTCATCAGTATGGAAGATTTCAAGGTAAAGCTAATTCAAAAAATTAAAACAAAATCGTTGACCTTAGACTGAATCAGGAATAAATACGAGTCAAATTTGCGATAATGGTTGACAAATTTGACTCGTATCAATATAATAAAAAACAATAAAGTGATGATCAGGAAACAGTAATAATAGGATGATCTTTTCAGAGAGCTTTCGGTTGGTGCAAGGAAGCGGGACACCATTATGAATACATCCTGTGAGCTGCTCACCGAATGGGTTTGCCCGGTAGGCTGGGCCGGATACCGACCGTTATCCTGGTTAAGTGACTAAGGTTGCTTGCAGAGCGTGATGTGTAAGCATCAAAGGCAAGGTGGTACCGCGAATTTTAGTTCGTCCCTGTTATACAGAGACGAATTTTTTTGCGTAAATACACAAACGAATACGAACAATTCAGCCTGAAAAGGTTTGATTGAATAAAGAATGAAAAATGGAGGAAAAGAAATGAAAAAACACGGAAAAAAATTAATGACTGCGGTTCTGATTGCTGCGGTGATTGTTTTAGGCGCTGGCTGCTCAAGTTCTGGGACATCTGGAACAAAGGAAGAGAGTAAGAACGCTACAATCGGGATCGTACAGTATGTTGATCATGTTGCCTTAGATGCTGCCCGGGAAGGCTTTGTCACTGCTCTTGCGGACAATGGCTATACGGATGGCGATAATATTACGCTTGATATCCAAAACTCCCAGGGGGATCAAAGTAATTTATCGACCATCAGCGACCGTTTTGTCAGCAACAAGGTAGACCTGGTACTGGCGATTGCGACCCCGGCTGCACAGGCCATTGCTGGCAAAACAACTGAAATTCCAATTTTGGGAACCGCTATTACTGATTATGAAGCTGCTCGTCTCGTTAAAACAAATGAAGAACCTGGTGGAAATGTCAGTGGTACAACAGATATGAATCCAATTAAAGAACAAATCGACCTTTTGGTTAAATTAGTACCAACAGCAAAAACGGTAGGCGTTCTTTATACTTCAGGTGAAGACAATTCTATCATCCAGGCGAAAATGGCAAAAGAAGCCATTGAAAAACTGGGTTTAAACTATGTAGAAGTAACAGTCACCAATTCTAATGACGTCCAGCAGGCAACCCAGTCTATTGTCAGCCAGTGTGATGCCATCTACATTCCTACTGATAATGTATTTGCATCAGCGATGCCTCAGGTTCAAAGCATCACCTCCCAGTCAAAAACACCGGTAATCTGTGGTGAATCCGGCATGGTTGAATCGGGTGGATTGGCTACCTTGGGAATCAGCTATTCTGATCTGGGTTATCAGACAGGCTTAATGGCGGTAAAAATTCTTAAAGGTGAAGCAGAACCGGCTACTATGCCCATCGAAGCAGCGACTAAATTTGAGTATGCAATTAATGGCGCAGTTGCTGAGGAAATTGGTTTAACCATTCCTTCGGATCTTTCTCAATACGTCATTACAGCAAAATAAAAAACAAAAGAAACAATTTAGCAAGCAGTCATGGAAATCATGACTGCTTGCTAAAGTTATTAATGCACATAATCAATAGATAAGAAGTGAGGCAAAATAATGTTTGAGATTATATTAGGTGCAATATCGCTTGGTCTTTTATGGGCCATCATGACAATCGGCGTTTATATCACCTACCGAATACTCGATATCGCAGATTTAACAGTAGAAGGAAGTATTGCAATGGGAGCTGCCATCGCAGCTTTCTCAATTTTTAATGGGATGAATCCCTTTATCGCCACGTGTTTAGCTTTCGTAGGCGGTATGCTGGCAGGACTGGTAACTGGAATTCTTCATACAAAACTAAAAATTCCTGCGTTGCTGGCAGGTATTTTAACCATGATTGCACTTTATTCAGTAAACCTGCGAATCATGGGAAAGGCTAACTTATCACTTTTACGGATTGATACGGTTTTTACACCACTTGAGAACCTGGGATTAAGCCCAACAAATGTGGTCATGCTCTTTGGTTTTATCAGTGTGATGGCGATAGTTGGTCTCTTATACTGGTTTTTTGGAACCGAAATCGGTTGTGCCATCCGGGCCACTGGTGACAACCCTCAAATGGCTAGAGCTCAAGGTATCAATACTAATAATATGATTATTCTAGGCTTGGTCATCAGCAATGGTTTGGTTGCGCTTTCCGGGTCATTAATTGCTCAGAGTCAAAGTTTTGCTGATATCCAAATGGGAATTGGTTCAATTGTCATTGGTTTAGCCTCCGTTATTATTGGTGAAGTAATTTTTGGTACCCGAAATTTTTTCAATTGTTTGATTTCGTTGGCGCTAGGGGCTATTACCTATCGTATTATCATTGCCCTAGTATTGAAAATGGGTATGCCAGCCAACGATTTGAAATTATTCACAGCGATTACAGTGGCGATTGCCTTGTCACTGCCAGTCTTTAAATCCTATCTTCGTCCCCTTAAAAAATCGATGAATGGAGGCGATTTATAAAATGCTAGTAATCAAGGATATTGAGAAAAAATTTAATGCCGGAACAGTCAATGAAAAGATCGCATTAAGCAATTTTAGTTTATCGCTGACAGAAGGAGACTTTGTTACTGTAATTGGCGGTAACGGCGCTGGTAAATCGACATTCCTAAATTGTGTGGCGGGCGTCTTTGGTGTTGATAAGGGTTCCATTCTTATCGACGGATTAGATGTCACCAAGCTTCCGGAACATAGACGGTCTAGTGTAATTGGTCGGGTATTTCAAGATCCGATGATGGGCACAGCCGGTAATATGGGGATCGAAGAAAACCTCGCTCTGGCTTATCGTCGTGGTAAAACCCGGTCATTGAGCTGGGGAATCAGCAATAAGGAACGAGAGATTTATAAAGAGTATCTCAGCCATCTGGACTTGGGGCTGGAAAATCGACTTCATGCCAAGGTTGGTCTGCTTTCTGGCGGGCAGAGGCAGGCTTTAACCCTATTGATGGCCACACTAAAAAAACCGAAATTACTTTTACTGGATGAACACACAGCAGCTTTGGATCCCAAAACTGCGGATAAGGTTTTGCAGCTAAGTGATCGCTTTGTTAAAGAAGGAAATCTGACTACGCTGATGGTCACGCATAACATGCGCCATGCCATTGAGCATGGTAATCGACTGATTATGATGCATGAAGGCCGGGTGATTTTAGACATCAAAGGTGAAGAGAAACAGAAGTTGACGGTTGAAGATTTGCTCAAACGTTTTGGTCAAGTTAGCGGCGAAGAATTTGCCAATGATCGGACTTTGCTTTCATAAAAAAACAGTTGACATTAAGAGTGAATAAGCATATAATATCAAAGTAACAAAGTAGAGGATTCCACTTCTCACCTCATTTCTCAGGGGAATAGGTAAATATGAATGAACTTAGTTTAAGTTTCGTTAGTATTTTTTTGCAGGTGGAGTAACTCTACCTGCAATTTTTATATATGGAGGTATATTACTATTAGTAAAGATGTTCAACACGAAATTAATAACGAGATCCGAGATCGCGAAATCCGTGTAATTGACGAAGCAGGTGAAATGTTGGGAGTCATGATGACTAAAGACGCTCAGAAACTAGCCGATGAAAAAAACTTAGATCTAGTGAAAGTTTCACCAAACGCTAAACCGCCGGTTTGTAAGATTCTTGACTACGGAAAGTATCGATATGAAGAAATTCAGCGATTAAAAGAAGCTAAGAAAAATCAAAAAGCTGTGGTTATTAAAGAAATACGTATGTCGGTTCGAGTTGAAGAGCATGATATTAATGTTAAAATTAAAAATTGCATCAAATTCTTGGAACAAGGTAGCCGAGTCAAAGTGGCTATTCGTTTCAGAGGCCGCGAAATGGCTTATACTGAACAGGGAAAAACGGTACTTCTTGATTTTGCAGAACGTGTTTCTGATCTCGCCGTGGTAGAAAAAAACCCGAAAATTGAAGGAAGAAATATGGTCATGTATTTAGCACCGAAAAAAGATAAATAAATCAACACGTTAATTGACTATCTGCTACTGGAACCGATCTATTTTTGATTAAGTTCCTCAGATCTAGTTTTTTATAAAAGACACCTTGTACAGGGAGGAGGAAATAGTTATGCCAAAAATGAAAACACACCGTGGTGCTGCAAAGCGTTTTAAAATAAAAAAATCAGGTTTTATTAAACGGACAAAAGCAGGAAAACGCCATATTCTTAACAAAAAAAGCAGTAAGCGAAAAAGAAACCTCAGAAAAGCGACTGGTTTGGCTCCTGGAGATGCTAAAGTAGTAATGAAAATGATCAAAATGGTAAAAAGATAATATTTGAAGATAGGAGGAAATAGATAATGCGAATTAAAAAAGGCGTTAATGCCAAAAAGAAACATAAAAAAGTACTTAAACTTGCTAAAGGCTATTATGGTGCTAAAAGTAAGTTATATAGATCAGCAAATGAAGCCGTTATGCGAGCACTCAGATCTTCATATGTTGGCCGAAAAGAAAAGAAACGAAATTTCAGAAGATTGTGGATCACTCGAATCAATGCTGGGGCAAGAATGCATGGTTTAAGCTATAGTAAATTTATGTTTGGTTTAAAACAGGCTGGTGTTGAAATTGACCGTAAAATCTTAGCAGATTTGGCAATGAATGATATTAGTGCATTCAATGATTTAGTTGACGTATCAAAGAAAAACATGAACTAATCGTACGAAAAACTTCTCAACGGATTATCCATGCTTGGGAAGTTTTTTTATTATATATTATTGTTGCTTTTTCAAAACAGAGTGTTAAAATAAGTATGGTTATCAAATATTTTAGGTGGAGACAAGATCATGGCAGAAAAGATACGTTGGAATTTTAATAAGTTTGTTGGACAGCGCTCCCCTGCGGAAATGTTGATTTATGGATTTGCTCTGGTTATCTTTTTAGGTACAATTCTTCTTACTCTGCCCATCGCCAGTGTATCAGGAGAGAGCGCTGGTTTAATCGACGCGTTGTTTACCGCCACCTCAGCTGTCTGTGTGACAGGCCTTGTGGTTGTGGATACGGGAACCTTTTGGTCAGTCTTCGGAAAATTCGTTATTATTTTTCTGATCCAGATTGGTGGTTTAGGTTTCATGTCACTGACCACCATGTTTTTTGTTCTGGCCGGGAAACGCATTACCATCAAAGATCGACTCTTGATTCAGTCTTCGGTGAATATGGATTCGATCTCTGGAATCGTTAAATTTACCAAATATATATTCTTTTCATCGCTTCTGATTGAAGGAATCGGGGCTTTATTGCTGGCACTTGTTTTTATTCCTGAATACGGATTTTTACAGGGGACTGCATATAGTTTTTTTCATGCCATTTCAGCTTTTTGCAATGCCGGTTTCGATCTGTTTGGGAACTATTCGAGTTTAACAAAATATGCGGGGAATTTTATTATTAATTTTGTTATTGGTGGTCTTGTTATCTTAGGTGGATTAGGTTTTGCTGTTACCAGTGATTTGATTAATGTGCGCAAGTTTGAAAAGATGAGTATGCATGCTAAACTGGTATTAACCGTTACAGGTGTTTTACTGATTGTTGGGTTTGTCTTCTTTTTTATATTTGAATATAATAACCCTCAAACCATGGGAAGCTTATCCCTTCCAGAAAAATTTTTGGCTGCTTTTTTTCAGTCCATAACACCGCGAACTGCTGGATATAATACTATCAATACAGCAGCGTTGACGCCGCCCTCACTTTTTTTAACCATGCTCTTTATGTTTATCGGTGCATCACCAGGATCTACTGGTGGGGGCGTTAAAACATCCACATTTGCCATTATTATTATGACTGTTGCCTCAGTGCTGCATGGTAAAAAAGATGTTTCTATTTTTAAACGAAGCATTTTAGGTCCAGCTATTCGCCGGGCAATTTCAGTAATTGTCATTGCTTTCGCTATTGTCATCCTGATGATTTTTGTGTTATTATGTACTGAACCCGAAGCTTCTTTTGAAACAATCGTTTTTGAAGTGCTTTCTGCATTTGGTACGGTTGGGTTAACGACGGGATTGACCCCACATTTATCTATTGCTGGGAAAATAGCCATCAGTATTACCATGTTTGTTGGTCGGCTAGGTCCTCTGACGGTAGCCTATGCTATATCACGAAGTGAAAAACGAGCCCGGGAAAACGTGGGTAATTTTAAATTGCCTGAAGGCAATATTATGATTGGCTAGAGGAGGAGTATTAATTGAAAGAAAAGCAGTTTGCAGTCCTTGGTTTAGGGCGTTTTGGTGAAGCACTTGCCATCACTCTTAGTGAGTTGGGCTGTAATGTTGTTGTTGTTGATAAAGACGAAGAAAAGATTCAAAACATCGCGAATTTGGTAACCTATGCGGTACAGGCCGACGTGACCGATATCAATGCGCTGAAGTCGATTGGTTTGAAAAATGTAGATGCTGTTGTTGTATCCATCACTTCTGATATTAACAGCAGCATCATGGGCATTGTCAATGCTCAGGAGTTGGGGATCAGCGAGATTTATGGGAAAGCAAATAATGCTCAGCATGAAAAAGTACTGCTTAAATTAGGGGTTAAAAAAGTATTTTCCCCTGAACGTGATATGGGTGAACGGGTTGCGCACAATCTTTTTTCTGGCGATTTTATCGACATTTTAGAGCTGGATACTAATCATTCCATTGTTGAAGTGGAGTCGCTCCATGTCTGGGAAGGAAAAACATTGGAGCAACTGAACTTGAGAGAAAAACACGGATTAAATGTGATTGCCATTCGTACTCTCGATGTATTAAATGCTTCGCCCTTGGCAAGTGATCTTATTCATCCTGGCGACAAACTGATTGTTATGGGTGAAAATCGATCCATTAATGAGATCAATAAACTATCCCGAAAAGATCATTAGCAATGTTTTTAGAAATCACTTCAAAAAATAATGAGCAAATTAAATATTTACGGAAACTCAGCAGTAAATCTTTTAGAGATGCGGAAGGGGCCTTTGTAATTGAGGGAACCAAATTGTTTCAAGAAGCCGTCAAAAAAAGATTGCAATTTAAACAAGTATTTATGACAAGTGAATGGCTAAAAACAAATGATGCCTTGTTCAACGAAAGTATGATAGAGCTGGTCGATAATGGTGTGCCCATCGCAATTGTTGCGGCTTCAATTCTAACATCCGTTTCCAACTTGCAAAAACCGGAAGGGATAATCTGTACGTTACCAAAAATGAGTGTCCAGCCAGGCATCTTTAAACGATCTATTTTATTAGAAGATGTTCAGGATCCCTACAATGTTGGTAGCATTATCAGAACTGCTGATGCGGCTGGCTTTGACTGTGTTGTAACATCGAATAAAACAGCAGATATTTATAACGAGAAAGTACTTCGGGGTTCCATGGGTTCAATCTTTCACCTGCCGATTTATCAAGTTGAATCGTTGCCAGTTTATGTAAAACACTTAAAAGAGCAGCTAGTCACCATCATTGGTACCTCTTTAACTGGTAGTTCCATATGGGAGCGCGAACCCCTTACCGAATCGTTTGCTATTATTATGGGAAATGAGTCCAGGGGGATGTCGGATAAGATGAGTGAGTGCTGTGACGTTTTACTTAAAATTCCTATTTGGGGACAGGCCGAGTCGCTTAATGTTGCAACCGCAGCAGGGATCATCATGTATGACCTGATCAGAGATTTTAAATAGATTATTTTCAGAACAGCATTAAACAAAAACTAAATAAATTATCAACAATGATAGAGCGAGTAAATAAATATTGAATTTTACAGAGAATAAATCCCAGGCTGAGAGATTTTGTGTTTAAATTTATTGAAGTTCCCTCTGGAGTTTTAGACGTGAACGTCATCTTTTGATGACCTTTAGCTTCTAACGTTAATTGCGTTAAAATTTTGAGTGAATACATAGAGTATTAATTTAAGGTGGTACCGCGGAATAATTTCGTCCTTTTTAGAAGGACGATTTTTTTAGTTAAATGATTAAAAAAGAACACTTAATAAGATAAAAAAGGGAGAATAAAATGGAGTTAGAACTCAAACAACTAAGAGATCGCTGTTTGGCTGATCTTAATGCTGTTGAAGAATTAAAAACGTTGGATAATGTGAGAATAAAGTACTTGGGCAAAAAAGGGGCACTGACCATCGCCCTTAAGGGAATGGGTAAGCTTTCCAACGAAGAGCGTCCAATAATTGGAAAATTGGCCAATGAAATACGGGAAGAAATTGAGAATAATATTTCAGCCCAGAAGCAGTCGCTTGAACAAAAGGAAATCGAAGCTCAGATCAAAGAAGAAAGCATCGATGTGTCCCTGCCGGGAAAAAAGCATCAAGTCGGAAATCTTCACCCGCTTACCACAACCGTTAATGAACTCAAGGAAATCTTTCTGGGGATGGGATTTTCCATTGCCGAAGGTCCGGAAATTGAATGGGCTAAATATAATTTTGACTACCTCAATGTTCCTCAGGATCACTCCGCTAGAGACTTGCAGGATACTTTTTATTATGAGGACGAGATTGTCCTGCGAACCCAGACCTCACCAGTACAGGTACGGGTTATGCAGCAGCAGAAGCCACCATTGCGGGTTATCTCACCAGGCCGAGTTTATCGTAGCGACGAAATAGATGCCACCCATTCGCCAGTTTTCCATCAAATGGAAGGTTTGGTCATCGACAAAGGGATTACCATGAGCGATCTCAAAGGAACCCTGGATTTATTTGCTAAAAAACTCTTTGGCGAACAGACCAAGACAAAATTCCGGCCCCACCAGTTTTATTTCACCGAACCAAGCGCGGAGATGGATGTCACCTGCTTTAAATGCGGTGGTGTCGGCTGCAAGGTTTGTAGCAACACCGGTTGGATTGAGATTCTTGGCTGCGGCATGGTTCACCCCAACGTTTTGCGGTTCTGTGGCATTGATCCCGAGCAGTACAGTGGCTTTGCCTTTGGGATGGGACTGGATCGAATAACGATGATCAAATATGGCATTAACGATCTGCGTTTATTATTTGAAAATGACTTGCGTTTTTTAGCGCAATTTAAATAGGAGGAACTATAACATGCTCGTTTCACTGAATTGGTTAAAAGAATTTGTTGATATAAAAATACCCCCTTATGATTTTGGCGAGGCTCTGACCATGTCGGGTACAAAAGTCGAAACATTAACGGTTGTTGCTGAAAATGTAATTAATATTTTTACTGGAAAAATCACCAAAATTGAACCTCATCCCAATGCCGATAAGCTAATTGTCTGTACGGTGGATATGGGAACTGACGAACGGGTGATTATTACGGCCGCTAAAAACGTCTTTGAAGGCGCGATCGTTCCGATTGCTGTTGATGGCGCTGTGATTGCCAATGGCACCAAAATCGGTACCAATGATTTTCGAGGACTGCTTTCACACGGGATGTTTTGCTCCATTGAAGAACTCGGTATGAACACCGATTTATTTTCCAAAGAAATCATGGAAGGGATTCTAATTCTCCCAGAAAATACCCCCCTGGGAATGGACGCCAGGGAACTGCTGTGGCTGGATGATGTGATCATTGATGTCGAATTGACGGCTAACCGCTCGGACTGCCAGTCCATCATCGGCATCGCCCGGGAGGCGTCAGCAACCCTGGATCTGCCGATGGCCGGTTTTACTACTTACTCTGCTATCGAAAGCTCAAATCAAATTGCTAATTATTTGTCGGTAAAGATTGAAGATCTGGCTTGTCCTCGTTATGTAGCCAAGATGCTAAAGGTAAAAAAAATTGAAGCATCACCGCTGTGGATGCAGATTAAGCTTCTAAACAGCGGAGTTCGTCCAATTAACAATATTGTTGACGTCACCAATTACGTAATGCTCGAACTGGGCCAACCACTTCATGCCTTTGATTATCATAGTCTCCAGTCCAAGGAAATTGTGATTAAAACTACGACTGATAAAAAAATGATTACTCTTGATGATCAAGAGCGGGCCATTGATAAAACCATGTTGATGATCACAAACGGTAAGGAACCGGTGGCGATTGCCGGTGTAATGGGCGGAGAAAATTCAGAAATAACTGAAAAAACCAGCCTTATTGTTCTGGAGTCTGCCAACTTTAACAAAAGCAGTGTGCGTTTAACAGCCAAGCAACTGGGTCTTAGAACCGAGGCATCGTCACGTTTTGAAAAAGGCGTTGATCCTGAATTAGCAGGTATTGCCGCCCTGCGAGCAACTCATTTACTCTTAGAAATCGGCGCTTGTGAAGTCATTGAAGGGCTGATTGATGTTTATCCGAGTGTTGTATCCTTAAAAAAAGTCATCCTGGATGTTAATTGGTTCAATGCCTTTGTCGGTATTTCGCTCTCAAAGGATGAAATTTCAAAAATACTGGCCCGTTTATTCTTTAAGGTCGAATCAATCGACGATCATATTCTGGCAGTTGAGGTTCCTAGTTATCGGATGGATATTGAACTTAAAGAAGATCTGGCTGAAGAAGTGGTCCGGATTTTTGGCTACGATATGATCCCCGGTACCATTATGGGAGGCGAAACCATGGTAGGGGGTAAAACACCAGTTCAAAAATTTGAAGACGCCCTTAAAAACATCCTGGTCGGTCAGGGGTATTATGAAACACTAACATCCTCTTTCACCAGTGAAAAACGCCTTCAAGGGCTGAATTCACAGCTCGAAGACAACCTCATCCCGCTGATTAATCCATTGGGAGAAGAAAACAGTATTATGCGCCATACCCTCATCGGACATCAATTGGAAGTGATTTCACTAAACTATAATCGAAAAAATCCGTTTGGTCGTTTTTTTGAATTGGCAAATACCTATCGCAAAAATTTTAATCCCGGGGAGTTGCCCATAGAAGAACAGAAACTAGTAATGAGTAGCTATGGTAATGAGGATTATTTTGACTTAAAAGGAGTTGTCGAGCTATTACTTAAGCAGTGCGGAATCAAATATCCGGAATTTATTGCCGGCGGATCAGATTTCTTCCATCCCGGACGAAAAGCTGAAGTTTTCGTAGATGGCGTAAAATTAGGAGAAATCGGTGAGATTCATCCTGTTGTCGTCAAGAATTATGAACTGCCAAAGCGGTGTTATGTATGCCAGTTGTCTTTTGAGGCACTTTACAATTGTTCTTCGCTGGTTAATAAATTTATCGATTTACCAAAATTTCCGGCATCAAACAGGGACTTGGCTATTTTATTGAAATCAGATATTCCGGCTACTGCAGTTGAAACAATTATCCGCAAAAATAGTGGTGATATTTTCGAAAGTATCGAATTATTTGATGTCTATACGGGGGCTCAAATACCAGATGGTTATAAGAGTTTGGCCTATGCGTTAAACTTCAGACATCGCGAACGGACGCTAAACGACAATGATATCAATCCGGTGATCGATCAAATCATTTGCGAACTCAAACGATCATTTGACGCTCAGCTTCGCGAATAATTAATGCAATTACGGGTATGAATCATATATATGAGATTATTATTGGCCTTTTACAATTAAAAGGGGTCGGACGCCAGAAAATTAAGCTGCTGCTAGAAATTATTACCTCGCCCCAGGTTCTTTCATTCCGAGAGGTGGTGGAAATCGGTCAAACTTTTCATATTATTACAAGTCAAATCGGACGAGTTGAGATTGAGCAAGCCATTGCGGATGCCAAACGGCTCGTCGATGAATGCGAAGAGCTGGGGATTCAATGCAAATCCTATTTAGATGATGGTTTTCCAGTGTGTCTTGATTTTAATGATCATCCGATCTTACTGTATTATATCGGAGATCTTGAAATCTTAAATCAACCCAAACGGGCCGCGGTTATCGGTAGTCGCACGCCGTCTCAACTGGGAGCGGATTTTGCTTTTCAGGCCGGTAAGATTCTTGCCGAAAATAATTTTGTCGTGATTAGTGGCCTGGCCGCCGGATCAGATTGTTATGGACATCGTGGTTGTCTGGCCGCCGGGGGAAAGACAGTGGCATTTTTGCCTTCAGGTTTGGTTCGGCTTTATCCGGGTTCGAATAAAGAATTGGCAGAAAGGATTTGTGATCATGGCGGTTGCCTGATCTCAGAATACAATCACCATGAAACGGTTCAGCCTTATAAATTTGTCGAACGAGATCGCCTGCAAAGTGGCACCAGTCAGTTTGTGATTGTCTCTAACTTTTCGCCGGGTAGCGGAACCATCCATACGCTGAGTTACGCTAACAAATACAAGAAGCCGATTTACTCCATCCCGGTTGTTTATGATCAATCAAGAGATGGATTTGAATACATCACTCAGAAGCACATCAACTTTCAGATCATCGAAAACACAAAACTGATGCAAGTGATCGAAAATTATTAATTGATAAATCATTTGTGTTTTTTAAGTTTATTACATATAATAGAGTGGAACACAATTTACCACTTAGAAATTTATTTCGCAGGAGGAAAAAATGCCTGAACAAACAATAATGGAATTACGCATATTAGATACTGAATTTAATTTAAAGGCAAAGGGAAACGAAGAGCATATCAAACTTGTCTCTGATTATGTCAATGCCGAGTTGGAACGCGTCAAGGCGGCTAATCCTTTTACTAATCACATTCGGATTGCAATTCTAGGCTGTATGAACATAACTGAGCGACTTTTTATTGCAGAAGAAGAAATTCGTACCAGTGAAGAAGTAAAAGCGAAGGAAATTGGCGAGATTAAACTAGTCCGAGATGAACTTGAGAAAACGAATGACTTATTAGATGCAGAAAAAGGAAAATATGAGACTCTGGCGGAAGAAAAAGAGTTGCTACAAAAAGAATTAGACGAAAAAAATGATTTACTGGCTCAATACCGTGAGCATTTGCGACAAAGTAAAATTGAAAGCGAAACCAGTCGTAAAACGATTTTAGACTTGCAGAATCAACTATTTGAAAGCCAGATTGAATTAGTAAAAGCAAACAAAAATCATATTGAAAAAGACGTTTTTAAAAATATTGAAGACAAAATGAAATTAGAATAAGATTATCAATTAAAAAAAAGATGTGAAAACATCTTTTTTTTGTTTAGAATTTACGCATTAATCCGGTAACCTTACCTAAAATTTTGATATCTTCTTCATTGCAGATAATGGGGTCCATAGTCTTATTTTCGGGTTGGAGCCTGATTTTATTGGTGTCTTCATAAAAGATACGTTTTACCGTAGCTTCATTATCTTCAAGCAGAAGGACCACAACAATTTCACTATTACTTGCCGTTTCCTGTTTTCTGACGATAATTTTATCACCATCAAGGATGCCGGCATCAATCATGCTGGTCCCCTTAACTTCAAGAATAAACGCGCTATCTGTTCCTGCAAAATCTAAGGGCAACGGAAAAACATCGGTGATATTCTCAATCGCGAGAATTGGCGCTCCGGCTGTTACACAACCTAAAATTGGCAGTGAAACAACTGTTTTTTCATCGAAGTAACTTGATATTGTTTCGTTAGGATCGTGACGAAGAACTTCGATGGCCCGGGTTTTCGTTGCATCCCGTTTAATATAACCCAGTTCCTCCAGCTTTTTTAAGTAAGTGTGAGCAGTGGAGGTCGATTTTAGATTAACAGCGGCACATATTTCCCGTACAGATGGGGGATAACGCTTATCTCGCATTTGAGCTTCAATGAATTTTAATATTGCAAACTGTTTGCTGTTTAAATCCTCGTACATTAGCATTCCTCCAAATTTTTATAACTTATTATAACATATCCTAAGAATAAAAACAAACGTAAGTTCTTTCTATAAATCATACTCTTAGTCATCACTTTCAAATTGAGATAAGGGATTTTGATTGAGAGTATCGCGAAGGGTTTCTTCGTTGATATGGGTATAGATCTGCGTTGTTGAAACATTTTGATGTCCCAGAATTTCCTGAACCGAGCGCAGATCCGCATTGCCATAGCGAAACATCAGGGTTGCCGCTGTATGTCTGAGCTTATGGACACTGATTTCGTCCGTATTGAGTCCACAACTGGCCAGATGTTTCTTTACCAGATGTTGAACTGCCCGATTACTGATAGGAGTATTCTGCTGACTGAGAAACAAATGGGGGGAGTCTGATTCCTGGCGGACTAAAAGATATCGATTGATCGCTTTCAAACAGGCATGGTTTAAGAAGACGGTACGTTCTTTATTACCTTTTCCAATGATCCGCAGGGCGTCATTTTTGATGTCCGTTATTTTTATTTGAGTGAGTTCGGAAAGACGCATTCCACAATTAAGAAATAACGTAACAATGGCAAAATCCCGTTCTTTATGACGACCGGTTATCCCTTTTAATAGATCCACGGCTTCATCCCATTCCAGATAACGGGCATGGCGAGCTGGTAGCTTGGGCATTTCGAGTTCTGTCACGGGGTTGGGAAGAAAATATTTTTGTTTATTACACAGATAATTAAAAAACGAGCGGAGTGAGGATACCTTTCGGCTACGGGCGGCGTCGGAATTATGCCGCTCCTTACTTGAATAGGAAAGAAACGCATAAAGAATACCCAGGTTGACTGCTTTTAAATCATCAAGCGTGACATCATCGATGGGAATCTCATCAAAGTCTAGGGATTGGGGAACCATCGCAAAATAACGCTTAATAAACCGAAAAAAGATGATCAGATCATAACGGTAAGCCTGAGCTGATTTTTCAGAATAACCTTTAATGGTCAAAACATAATTCAGAAATTCATCAATCAATGCGTTTTTTAAAATTATTCGATCAGTTTTATTTGTTGGGGGTGTCATGACAAGTACTCCTAAATTTATTTGGTATTTATGTAGTGCGTAAAGACAAGATCAGAACAGTTCATGAAGGTAACCAGGCGGCTAAAATAGATTGATCTTAGTTTATCACATTTTATTCGTTTTGTCACGAAACTTACATTTCGTGACAAAACATTTTAGTCTCTTTAGCTGGTCTGACCATAACTACAGATCCAAAAAGAACGAAAATTCTGCATAGCTGCTGCAAAATTCCCGCTCTTCAGATTAATAACTGTTTTTAATCTTATTCCGTTCGTTCCCGAACAAAAAATCGAATCGGTGTTCCAAAGAAATCAAAGGTTTCCCGAATCTTGTTTTCAAGGTAACGCTGATATGAAAAATGGACTAAGGTCATATCATTGACAAACACCACAAATGTCGGCGGATTAATGGCGACCTGAGATGCATAGTATAATTTTAGTCGACGGCCATGTTTTGATGGCGGCTGCTTCATCATGACAAATTCGGCTAGTGCTTCATTGACCTTACCAGTAGTGATCCGTTTGGCGCTTTGTGCTTTTACATATTCGATGGTTTCAAATATTTTGCCCAGTCGTTGTCCGGTTTTGGCTGAGATAAAAATGATTGGCGCATAATCCATAAATGAAAGTGCGTCCCGAATATCCCCTTCCATCTTTTTCATGGTTTTATTGTCTTTTTCGACGGCGTCCCATTTATTGACAATAATAATCGATGGCTTGGACCGATTATGGGCAATCCCGGCAATTTTTGCATCCTGCTCGGTAACACCCTGAGATCCGTCTATCAGAACCAGTACAACCTGACTCCGTTCGACGGCAGCAATAGCTCTAACGATACTGTAACGTTCGATGTCTTCGTAGATTTTTTTCTTTCGACGTAATCCGGCGGTATCAATTAAAACATAGTCTTCCCCGTCGTATCTGACGCCAGTATCTACGGCATCCCTCGTTGTCCCTGGAATATCGCTGACAATCAGCCGCTCTTCGCCCAGCACCTTGTTAATTAGGGTCGATTTTCCGACATTCGGTTTACCGATGACAGCGACTCGCAGCCTTTCATCTTCCGTTTCTTCTTCGTCATAGTAATGCTTAACATGGTTAATGATCTCGTCCAGAAAATCGCCTAGACCCAAACCTTGTTCGGCCGAGATCGCCATTGGCTCTCCGATTCCCAGGTTATAGAATTCAAAGGCGTTGTTTTCCAGACCCTGGCTATCAACCTTGTTTACAGCTAATAAAACATCTTTGTCATGTTTCCTAATCATATTGGCAACTTCCAAATCTGAGGCGGTCATTCCTTCTCGACCGTCTACCATCAGGACAATCAGATCGGCCATATCAATGGCGATTTCCGCCTGGACCCGCATTTGCAATAGAATATCATCTTTGGTGTGGGGTTCGATCCCGCCGGTGTCAATCAGGGTAAAATGGTGGTTTTGCCATTCGGCGTCGGCGATGATCCGATCTCTTGTTACACCAGGAGTATCTTCGACGATGGCAATTCGTTCTCCAACTAATTTATTAAACAGGGTTGACTTTCCCACATTCGGGCGGCCAACCACTGCAACGATAGGCTTTGGCATTTTTTTCCTCACTTCATTTCTAATAATAATTTTATATTTGCATTTTTTATTTGTCTAATAATGCCTGCAGCAAGTCTTCACCCTGAACCGGAATGCTGTGGATGGTCACATTAAGGGCTTCGCCTAGCGTTTCCAGGGTCCAGTCGTCTAATAAGGTAGAAGTACCGCTGCGCAGGGCATTTTCTGGCAGCAGGAGTAAATCATAGGGATTTTTATCAAGCCGGGGTTTCATTTGGGTCAGTATGTCCGAACCGGTGAGCAGCCCGGATACGGTAATCGCCTCGCCAAAAAAGTGGTTGATGATCGGGAAAACGGTCAGATCGAGAGACGGAAGCTCCGTTTTAATCGCATCAACCAGATTACCAAGATAATCATAAGCAGCAGTTCCGGTCAGAATCCCAATTTTTATCGCGGTGATTTTAAGTGGTGAGTCAGTTTTTCTAACATTTATCGTCTGTAATGCTTCTTTAACGGAGGCTTTAAAATCGGCCATCATTCCTACCCCGTTTTCAATTTGGGGAAATCCGCTATAGTAAGTGCTTTCGGGAATGGGGCTCTGCGCCAGTAAAAAAAACTCGTCGCTGGGATAGACAAATCCATTATCGTATTTTTTTTCCATTTCATCATGAACGGAGTTAATAATATCCAGGGTTTTCAGTGCATCATCCTGACTAAAAAGACGCAGTTTTTCTAAGCCTTGGCGATGGTTTGAAAGGCCCACCGGAACCACTGAAACAGATTGAAGAACGGGATAAAGCGCTTTTAAATCATGCAACGTCTTTTCTAATTCGATACCATCATTAAAATCCGGTACCAGTACGATTTGTCCGTTCATCGCGATGCCATTATCATAAAAGGTCGTTAGATAGGACATCACATCTCCGGCGAAACGGTTTTTAAGCATCTTGATCCTTAAATTGGGATTGGTGGTATGAATGGATAGATTCATAGGCATTATGCGGTAGCGAATAATCCGATTCAGTTCATCGGGAGTAAGATTCGTCATGGTAATATAATTGCCAGTTAAAAATGACAAACGCTCATCGTCATCTTTTACATAAAGGCTATCTCTCATGCCAATCGGCAACTGATCGATAAAACAGAAGATACAATTATTCTTGCATGTTTTTGTTCCAATCATCTCTTCTGGAAACGTAACACCTAAATCTTCTTCGTATTCTTTCTCAATATCCAGTTCCCAGATTTCACCATCCGGTTTTTTTATTTCAACAACTAAGGCGTCGTCGGCAATCAGATAGCGGTAATCGAGGATATCAGTTACCGCCATTCCATTGATCGACAGGAGGATGTCCCCCGCCTCAACTTCCATTTCATCAAGAATGCTATTATTTTCGACGCCGTTTATTATAAATTTTTTCAACACATCTCTCTGTTTCTTTACAATTTAAAAACTGCCTAGCAAAACCAGCTGGCAGTTCTCCTTGTCTATTATATAATATTTTCAGAGAAAAAAAAACCTATTTAAGAATTTTTCCCAATTAAAGCGGTCTTTTAATGATTTATCTAAGTAAACAGTGGAAAGTTTCTTATTTTCCGATGGGACAGGCAACGACACATAGGCCGCAGACAACGCCCCTGCCGATATGGTGAAATGCTTCTTTCATATGCTGGCTGCAGCTATAGGCATCATAAAGCTCATTTCGCGGCATTCCAGGTTCCCAGATCCGCCCTTCTATGGCCATTGCCGGGCAGGCTTTGACACAGGCCCGGCAGGAACCGCAAGCACTTTCGGTAACCGGCTCACCCACAATTAGAGGTGCATTGGTTAAAATTGTACCCATGCGCACGCGGGGTCCGTAGCGCTGATGAATAAATAAGGCACTGCGCCCAATCCACCCTAAACCAGATAAAACCGCTGCTGTTTTGTGCTGAAATGCTCCGGTAAATTGATCTTTTGGATCTGAGACTGACTGCGATGCGGCAATAGCTACACCGGGGTAGCCGTCGGCTTCCAGTTCTAATAGAATTCGTAGGCAGATGTCATCGATGAGACGGTTAACACTCCGATAGTGATTGAAATAAGTTTGAGTGGGTTCATCTTCGATCTGGTTTAAAATACCATTTGATAGCTTTATTATAACGGAAATGCCGCGTTTAAAACCTATTCGTTTTTTAACAGGCAACATTGATAAATCTGAGAATCCGATTTCAGTGGCACCCATTGCCTGACCCAGACGGATAATTCTCTGGTTATAAGGTTTTTGTTGTGAGGAGAGATTGTTACACTTGTTTTTTTTCATTTTTTCCTCTTTTTTACATAGAAATTGGGAAATTATATCATTGTTATGTTACAATATCATTAGAAAAATAAAGGTGGTGATATGGATGATCTTTAATTCTGAGCAGCAGGCTGAGGATAAACTAATCATACTCTATGTCTTGAAAAAAATCAAAACTTCGTTAACCCGTGAACAGGTCGCTCTGATAATAATTGAAAACTTACAGATTGGCTATTTTGATATTCAGTTATATATTGATGATCTGATCAAAGATGAATTTCTTTCTGTGTTAGATTATGACGAAAAATCAGTGCTTACCTTATCTGCAATGGGCAAGGAAACATTGAAGGTTTTTCATGAAAAAATCCCCATTTATATTACTGAAATGATCGACCGTTATCTTGAAGAAAACAGAGAGAAAATTTTTAAAGAAGTTAAAGTAACCGCTAACTATCAGAAATTAGGTGAAACTGATTATCTCATCGAGTTGAAATTGCAAGAAAACAACATGGTTTTAATGGAAATTTCATTGAATGCGCCGACCTTAAAGCTGGCTCTGGATGTCTGCGATCGCTGGAAAAAAAATACCCAGGATCTTTATTCATCAGTATTGAATCTCTTAACCTGATAGTGCTAAAGTCTAGCTCATTAAAAGGTTCGCCACAGGGGGGTAATCCCCCATGGGCAACCTTTTTTTTATTTGTTGTGTGTTCCAATGACATCACGTTTGATCCGATCTTCAACACGACGATTTAGCCACATAATAGCCGTTTCAATATGGACTAACGCCATCGCATTTTCAGTACATTCAAACTCACCTTCCTGGAACAACTTTAAACGATCCCTGACAATCTCAAGTAAATCAGAATCAATCACTCCGACTTCAGATCCGGGTTCTTGTCGAGCCCCTTTTTGAAACTTAATTCTAGCAAGCTCAACCGGGTCCTCGTCATCCTTTGTTCGAATTACATATTCACGACAGGCATTTCCGACTCCTTTTTCAGCAACTCGATAAACCTCATTTAAATTGCCTTTGTACTGAACTGTTGTTAGTTTTTCACCCATGTTACCGCCCTCTTTTCACCCTAATTTAGGTTCTTATTTGAATACACTCGTTTATACCCAAAACCGAGTTGTTAATGCATTTTCATTTCCTAATATATTCAAAATAATTTAAGCTCAATTATAAGGCAACATGAATCTAAAAATAGCATGCTCATAAACTGATTTTGTGACTCATTAAGTGAGATGAAATTTCACTTAGTTCTTTTCAACATTGACGTTTTTAATTATACGTGAAATTTGAAAACGCTTGACAAAAGCTCTTCTTCATAATATTATTGTTAAAAGGCATTTTACTAAAAGATGCCTGATGTAGCAACGGAGCTTCTAATATACTATATCACAATGCGTATATTTTATGGAAGTTCTTTTTTTGGCTTATCGACATTAGATTTGGAGGAAGTATAATTGATTAAACTTCAAGATGTAAATAAATTTTTTGGTGCAAATCATGTCCTGAAAGATATTAACCTAACCGTGGCGGAAGGCGAAAAACTGGTTATTATTGGTCCCTCAGGTTCAGGTAAGAGTACTACCGTACGTTGTATGAATTTTTTAGAAGCGCCCACTTCTGGGCATGTTTTTATTGATGGTGAAGAGCTCACTCAAAAAAACAAAATTCAACTTGTTCGCCGGACATCAGCCATGGTATTTCAAAGTTTTAATTTGTACCCGCATAAAACGGTGTCAGAAAATCTGACACTGGCACCGATAAAATTGCAACATGTTCCAAAAGAAGAAGCTATTGAAAAAGCACGAAAATACTTAGCCATCGTTGGTCTGAGCGAAAAAGAAAATGCGTATCCATCAACTTTATCTGGTGGACAACAACAACGTGTAGCGATTGCCAGAGCTCTCGCAACTGAACGAAAGATTCTCCTTTTTGATGAACCGACTTCCGCGCTTGACCCTGAAACTGTTCAGGAAGTGCTTGATGTCATGATCAAACTATCAAAAGAAAATATTACGATGGTGGTTGTAACTCATGAAATGGGTTTTGCTCGTGTTGTTGCCGATCGTGTCATCTTTATGGATGACGGCCGAATTGTGGAAGAAGGAAAACCGGAACATTTCTTTGAAAATCCTTCGGAGGAGCGAACGAAACTTTTTCTCAGTAAGATCTTGCGTTAATTTCTAATATCAGAACGATATTAGGTATTATAATTTTTATTAATTAGGAGGAAAATGATTATGAAAAAGGTACTCTCTGCTCTGTTTATTTTATGCCTGGTGTTTACCTTGGCAGCTTGTTCATCTTCGACTGAAAAAAAGGATACTGCTACCACTGATGGCAGTCTCGATGCAGTTGTTAAAGCAGGTGTTTTAAGAGTCGGTGTTAAAGAAGACGTTCCCAACTTCGGTCTTCGCAATACCGCTACCGGTGAAATCGAGGGTTTTGAAATTGATATTGTCAAACTTCTGGCAAAAGAAATTCTTGGCGATGAAAATGCTTATGAATTAACTCCAGTAACCGCTAAAACCCGGGGGCCATTGCTTGACAATGGTGAAGTTGATCTCGTTATTGCGACATTTACGATAACTGATGAACGAAAATTAACTTATAACTTCTCTACTCCCTACTACGAAGATGCGGTTGGCCTGTTAGTCAAAAAAGATGCTGGTTACAAAGGTCTTGCGGACATGAATGGCGCAGCAATCGGTGTTGCTCAAAGCGCAACATCAAAAGAAGCCGTTCAAAAAGTAGCGGACGAACTCGGTATTACTGTATCTTTCTCTGAATATGCGACCTATCCAGAAATCAAGGCGGCATTAGACTCCGGACGTGTCAATGCCTTCTGTGTTGATGGATCAATCCTTGGTGGATACGTTGATGACTCAACCATGATTTTACCAGATCGATTCGCACCTCAACAGTATGGTGTTACATCAAAACTTGACAGCCTAGCTCTGACAGAAGCTGTTGACGGATACATCAATGGCTGGCTTGAAGATGGTACCATTGAAGGCCTAATCGCAAAATGGGGACTTAACTATTAATGAAAAGTTCTAATCCTTTTGCCTTATGGCGTTGGGAGAAGATGTTTGGAGAATGGCAAATGTTTGGCGAAGGGTTTCTGCGAACAATTGAGGTCGCAGCCCTCGCCTTAGTCCTTGCTCTTGTTCTGGGTGTTATTTTTGGCGTTATCTCAACTTCAAACAATAAAATAATGCGGGGACTAGCAAGGGTTTATGTTGAGTTCTTTCAAAATACTCCTCTGGTTATACAGGTTTTCTTTATGTACAATGGTCTGGCAATTGCCGGACTACGGCTAAGTGTGTTTGTAATTGGTGTTTTAGGGGTGGGTATTTATCATGGTGCTTATGTTTCTGAGGTTGTTAAAACCGGAATTACCTCAATCTCAGTAGGACAAGTTGAAGCTGCAAAGTCTCAGGGGTTTACTTATATCCAATATATGCGTTTTATTATTCTACCTCAGACCATCAAAATCGTCCTCCCTCCGCTCACAAATCAGGCTGTCAATCTGATTAAAAACACGTCAGTACTGGCGATGATATCAGGTTTTGATCTCATGTATATGGCTGATTCCTGGGCATCATCCAGTCTTGACTATGGTCCATCCTATGTATTTGCCGGTTTCTTATATTTTATGCTCTGTTTCCCATTGGCAACTTGGGCAAGAAAATACGAAGAACGCCTCAAAAACAAGGATACTACACACATTCCTTTTGATCCAAGTGAGGAGGCGGTAACATGCTAGAAGTTTTTTCAAATGTATTTACGCCTTCAAACGTCGAGTTTTTAGCGAAGGGAATGGTGTTAACATTAACGCTTTCTGTATCAGTTGTTATTATCTCGATTCTTTTCGGCACCATATTGGCGTTGCTCCGAACCTATGAAAAACGATTTTTGGGTAAGTTAGCCGGAGTCTATATTGAAATGTTTCGAAATACACCGCTACTCCTCTGGATTCTGGTGTGCTGTTTTATGATTCCATATGGTACCATTGTCATTCGTGGCGGGTTGGCATTGACATTATATACTTCAGCAGTCATTGCTGAAATCGTCCGTGGTGGTTTAAATTCAGTCGCCGAAGGGCAATTTGAAGCGGCCAAGTCCCAGGGCTTTACGCTAATTCAAACATTGATATTTATTGTTCTCCCTCAATGTTTTAAAAGTATTATTCCCTCTCTGTTATCGCAAGTTATTACGACTGTCAAAGATACGTCATTTTTACAGGTCGTTGCGATTCCTGAATATACCCGTAGTGGTTTTGTTGTTATGGGACGATATACCACAACACCGGAGGTCTTTATGATCTTTTCGGTACTAGCAGTTGGTTATTTTGTGATTTGTTTCAGCCTTTCTTGTGTCGTCCGCGGCTATCAAAAAAGAACTGAAATCGTTCGGTAATGTCGTAATGAACCAAAACTATATAAGTCCTATTTTTGTAAACACTGATAAAGTCATGGATTTTCTTTGAATCCATGACTTTGCTTTGGGGCTAAGGATCGCATTATTTCTGTATTGTTGCACCCATTTTTTCACCGTAAGGCATTTCGAAGGCCTCCTCCTGTGGAATTTGTAGATAGTGATAAGCTAACTGGGCGGTTGCACCAATCAATTTCATACAATGCACCCGTCTGTCTTTTCCATGCCAATCATCAAAAGGCTCACAGATATTACGACAGGTTGTACATCCGTTAGCTTCTTTAAACTCCCGGACAAGATTGTTATAACGACGGTAATATTTTTTTCCGACTTCGGCGCCTCGAACATCGGAATCGATACTCCAGGGATCTTTTCTGCCATGGACGGCACTGTTTGCCATCACTGCCGCCGACAAAGCACCGCAGGTTTCACCGCAAAGCCCAATTCCCCCGCCAAAGCCGGTACACATAGCGACGGTTTCTTTAGGAACATCCAGAACACCGGCGCGAATCAAAGCATCGTAGACGCTTTCGGCGCAATTCAAGCCATTTTTGAAATTTTCGATCGCATAATCGTTGACTAATTGTTTTTTTTCATTATTCATTTTATCTCTCTTTTCAAATTTATTTTTTCCCATCATTGAGTTCAGCCAGTTTCGACAAGAATTAAATTGAGATTAACAAGTGTCGCTGCAGTGATCTCTAACGGCTGCATCTTAGTTTAACAGTAATTAATATAGAAGTCTAAGGATTCGTCTATGTTTTTATAGTTAGAGTTACTCATGGTAGGTTCATAATGTTCTCCTTTATCGGATGATCATATCCATTGGAAGGATAGCGTATCATCATGTTATTAGCGGCGATTCGCTCTTTTGAAAAATATTCAATGTGATAGGAAATGATGGGGATCTTCATCAGTTCAAGCCACCCATTATAAACACCATCGATAAAGGCCTGGCGCCACGCTGAGCGGTGTTCAATCAGGAGACAGTCATGAAGCTGCTCTTTTTCAATCACCAGTGAGAAGGCTCCGTTCTCGAGATGGGGTTCAAAGGGGTAGGTCCGGCATTGGATAGGTCGATAGTCTCGCAGACAACCGTGGGCCAGATGGCAATAGATATAATACATTTTTTTAATTTTAGGGGGCATCGTGTAGTGCTTCTGACTGTGCAGATCGTAATCGGTCACGACCTCACATTGCATATATTCATATTCAAGGGGTAATAGATACATGCCCAGGCGCTTACCTTTGTCATCAATTCGGCGGCAACAATGATAACCACAACATTCCCCACAATTCCCCGCGATGATCGTTTCATCCATCAAATCATAGGCTTTTTCAAAAATGGCCTGATAATCCCTTCGCATTGGTTTTTTATTCTTATCTGTCACGGGTACTCCAATCGTTTAATTCTATAAATATATCTTCTCTGTTAATGCGCAAATCATCGCCTGGACACAGTGAAGGGTGGCTGGCAGCGGAGCTTTCGACCGCCTAGGTAGGTTTTATCCCCGGAAAGTCCGTGGCAAAGGCTGCTACACTTTACACAGCTGCATGAGGCGATCCAGTTCGGCCAGGGTTTGCTCCTTTGGTAAAACATACTCGCTGTTCGTCATATTGGTAAAAAAGTCATCAAAGGCGGCAACCACATTGGGCTCATAAATTTCAAAGACTTTAAAAACCAGCTGATTATTTTTGCGGTAGTGTAAAATTACGCGAATCAGATTCTGCTCATTGGAAAATTCGGTGGAGCCATTCATAAAGATCTGCTTTTCATCGATGGCATAATAAGAGCGACGATTGTTGGCCAGATCATCGCGAACCAACCGGACCAGGTATAAGCGATCAGCGGGTTTGACAACATGATAGACTTCATCAGGAAAGTTCAAGCGTCCATCCTGCATAAACTGTTCAAGATTTTTTAGCGAAAACACATTGATGATGCTGGGGTTTTCCCGCTGAATATTGCCAAAATGATTGACAGCCACCTCCAGCAGCGTTTGATAATAGGGAAAATCTTTATTCATATTTGCTTCCAATAATTCCCGGTTCATGTAGTAGGCAAAACAGGGCAAGGGCTCGACCACATGCTTTAACTGGCGAATCTGTTCCATGGTATAGACCTCAAACAAATCAGTGCTTTCTTCAATAAAGGTTTGGGATTTGGCAACCAGGTGATCAAACTCGGTGCGATACACGTCAATGATGGCCGCATCCTGATATAATACCGCCTGATTAAAATCAGCTGAAATGGTGATGACCCGTTCGGAAGTCAGGATAAAATACGGAAACAGCGCTGTTACTGGCGTGTTGGCTGGACTTTCTGGCGAAAAATAATAATAACAGGAACGATAGTTGATATTTTCCAGTAGGGACAGGGCGATCAGATGATGAAGCGCCGCCAATGCCTGGTCTGGTTTGTCGGCCGCTGCCTGTTGACGGAAACCCAACACATCCGCGAGGTTCAGTTTTTTCTTATTGCCCATCATCTGCTGAAAAATGTAATCGTACACCTTGCTTTCAGTATGGGGAATGCACAGTTTCAGGTCTGGTTGGGCGGCGAAAAAAAGTTCCTGATTGATGCTGCTTTCAATCAGATTCAAAACCGCCATGGGATCGGAGCAGATGCCGATGGACGCGGTGGCCGGCTGGTTTTCCCGGTCGCCGGTTTTCCGGTTGACTTCTTTTGAAAAGGGAATCTTATATTCGGTGAGTTCAGAAATCATTTCAATCAGATCAAAGATCTGGCGACGGCTGTAAGAGACGGTCTCCCCGACCCGGGCGATTTCCAGCAGTTGGGCGAGTTCATCCTGCTCAACCGGTGAAAGCCGTAAAGCCCGGCCCAGATTGCTGAAAAACTCTGGGGTTGGCAGGCGCTCGCCGGATTTGATTCGTTGCAGAGTGGTGCGATTGATGCCGCCAATTTCGGCCAGGGACGCAACGGTTTCACCGCTCTCGCTAATCAGTTCTTCAATTCTTTTGCTAAATAAGGTCATATGTCCTCCTGGGATTTTGATGTAAAATGATGCCCCATTGTTATGGGTATTTTGGGGCAATGGGTCATTTGCAGTTATCCGAAATCTCCGGATAACTGATTTTTGCCAAGGCATATTTACCAATTTCATGATTAAGCAACTTCATAATTGTCAACTCGTCGATGGCGTCAGTCAGGGCGTTGTGCAACTCGCAGTAAGCCAACTCCTTGCTTAACATCCGGTAGATGGTCTCGACGCCGTAGCCGCGCTTCAATCGGCAAAAGGCGGGATGCTGGGATTGTGCTGCCGATAGGCCGCCACTTTCACTAAAGGAGACCTACATCCTTTCGGTTAAGAGTCGATGAAAATGGCGGTTGTTTTCGACAAGCATCGGGCTGTTAACGGTGATGATCTGGCGGTAGGCCTCGTCTAGGGCTTCCGGAGGCAAATCTCGGTTAATGCGAAAGAGCGCACCCCGGACCCGCTCTTTCAGGATGACCTCGCGGTGATCCTGACGCTCCGGGAGCTCGCCCTCCGGGGAAATATCCGGGCCAAAGGCATAAGTGTAGCCCAGCGTGGTGAGTATTTCAATGGCGGCCTCTTCCAGAAAGGCCTCGGTGAATGTTTCGGATAAACTCATAGTGTCTCCCTTTTTTTGTTAACGATATTTTAAAATCTCCGGCTTAGTCAATTGATAATGTCTAGCTCTGCTTTTTCCAATGCCTTCGATAACTTGTTTTTTCTGTAATGAGACAAACACCCGCCTTACCTGAGCCGGAGATAACCCGGTTAATGAACTTGCCTCTTTATTGACTATTTTTTCATTTTTCATCAAATATTCGACGATTAGTTTTTCATTCGGGTTTAATTTGCTCATTATCCGCTCGTTTCCGCTCATCATCAAAATCATCGCTCTCATCAACTCTTTGTTTTTTCATTTTCACAAAGAAATTGGATTGATTTGAAAAAAATTCTACCCGATTTTCATCATCAAACGATTCTTTAATTCGCTTTAACCCACTTCCCCGTCGTTCCATATAATCCAGGCGATTAAATATATCAGCTAAAACGAGATTTCGTCGAATCGATGAGATTCTGTTAATGTCAACTTCCTGAATGTTTTTCCCGTCATACATGCCACCTGGCGACACAATTTCCATGCGAACATCATAGATATCAATATGGATTTCTGCTCCGATAATATTATAATCCCGGTGAATCAATGCATTAACCAACGCTTCTCTTACTGCATCTTCCGGATAATCAATAAATTCGATGCGTTTGGCACCTTGAATCTTCCATGCTTTTTGAGAATTATTTTTCACAAAAGAAATACCTTCTTTTAAAAGCATGATGATGTTGCCACTATATTCCTTATCATCAATCGCATCAATTGTCCGCTTGCCCTTGCTTTTTCCCATCCATCGGGTAACAGAATATTCGTGATTGCAACAAGGTGCATTCATCCGATAATAACAATCCTGCATAGGACAGATAATCAGCCTGATCAATCATCCGAAAGGATAAGTAATCTTTTCGACCTTCAATTCTTTTTAATGTTTTAATTATTTACGTTATTTTTTAGCTTTTATCTTGCTAAAAATGATAATAAAACTAATTGCTCAAATAAATTAAGTTAATCGATCACATAATTCCTGATATTTCTGATTGATATCAAACGAAACATCTCTTTTATAGAATCGATAGTTATCATTTTGAAATGTTGTTACATAAAGGTATTTTATCTTTACAGGTCGTTTTTGTTTAACTTTTCGATCTGAAGTATCAAGTAGAGAAAAGCCATCAAAAGAACCACCAGCCAATAAACCAATTCCAAATAACCCAGAAATTACTTTTTCACCCGCCGTAAAATGGACATCTTCCTCATATTCTTCTTCTCCAATATCATGGCCAAGACCATAATCTTTGATATTGCTGATCTTTAAATTTATATCACCAAACGAAATAAATGCTGGCCTGTTATTTCCATGTAATACAATATTTTTAGCAGCCAACCCTTTAGAACGCATTTCAGTATCAAACTCAACAGCATCACCTGGGGAAACAAATGCCGCATTTGTGACGTCTGTTATATGAAAAAATAAGTTTGTGCCATTGTCCATACGGATAAAACCATATCCTTTGTCTGTGTTATATTTTTGTACGATTCCTTTCATATTCAACCTCCTTGGCGTTTGAAAAACGCCACAGCACGCATAATTACGGGATATTTTTAACATAAAAAATATAACTCCTCACCAGATTGTGATAAAATTGAGTTGCTCATAAACAAATCTATCAACCTGAAAGGAGTTATATCATGACTATTTTATCACAAAAACAGCTTTCTTTGGCTGAAGTTTATTCTGATTGTACTCATTTTTTTAATATGACAAACATCACTTTCTTTCACTACTGGAAGAGAATCTGAATCTTCATGCGTTGATTCCACATTCATTTTATCAGCATTACTATTCGGCTCATGGCCGATATCGAGATTTTGAACTTTGTTCGATTCTCTGGGCGCTGATCCTGCAGCGGATTTTTTTCATGTCCACGGATGCACTCCTGATTACTTTTCTCAAGTTTTCCAGAGAACTCCGCGATTTCTGCGGTTTTAACCGGGTTCCCCATGCATCGCAACTGATCGTTTCAAAAAACATACCTGATGGACTTACAATCGCTTTTTCATCGTCTTGTTGATGTAACTGAACCGATCTGCCAGAAAATTGATGCCGATAAAGCGATGATGACTATTTTTGACACCTCCGGAATTGAAGCTTACGTCACTGAAAACAATCCAAAATTTGCCAATATAATTATTAAGCAGCTCACTCAAGGCATTCAAAAAATCTCACCAGCTTGATGACGCCTATGATCCCTATAAGGCTGCTTACGGTTCAATGCCCACTCACGCAAAATCCAACCCGGAAATCAAACAGCTCTACATTAATGGTCATTTCTGTTACGTCTACAAATTCGGCATCATCACCAATGGACTTGGCATTGTCCGGGATATCACTTTCTATGATGCGGATTGCCCGGTTATGCAGATGGGATTCCCTGTTGTCCAAACGATCCTTCTCTTCCCATGAAATCCGAAGGTCGACCCAAACGAAAGAACGGCCTGTTCGGTTTAAATTCACCTGTCCCAAAACAAAATGGATCAAACTGGAAGCCTGGAAAGACAAACGTCAGTGCTTCTGTGAAAATCCCTGTACTCCGTCTTCCTGTGGTCAGATGTTTTACATCTATCCTGAAAAAAATCTCCGAGCCTACCCCGGAACCCTTCGTGGGACACTCGAATGGGTTCGGATCTATAAAATCCGGGGCGTCGTTGAACAATACATCAATCATTTCAAAGACAGTTTCTGTCTTGCCAACCGTAAAACTCAGAATGCCAAGACACTTCACGCCGATTTGCTGTTGGCCGGAATTACCCAGCTGATTACTGCAATTTTTTCCGATACTATTCATCAGCATCAATACTTACGCAGTCTTAAACCACTCGTTGCCTAGTTGGACTTTTTATCTTCTTTGCCCAGCTTTAATTTTTGCGGCTTATTTTTCATCTTCTGCAACATTTTCTTCGCTTTGTTGTTCGTTTCCCTTCTGACTTCATGAAGTCTGTCCGTTTCTCACCACCAAATTCTCTGAGCTCTAAATCTTTTTCATTTCGCAATTACCTAGATAAAAAACATACCCCAAATAACGAAAAATGCACAAAACCTGGCTTTTTTTAATAAAGTTACATCCACATTTGCATACCCATTTTCAAGGTTGCATACTCCTATGCACAACAACTATTGACCTTATTAAATTGTATTAATCTCTGCATGATTATTTCATAGGCCCGGCCCTGATAGGGTTCGATCATCTCCACTAGGGTTTTGACGACGCTGGTGGGGGTGTAGAATTCGCCACCGCCCTTGCCTTCAACACTGGCAAACTGACCTAGAAAGTATTCATAAACCCGGCCCAGCAGATCTTTTTCGCCACTGTCATGGAGTTTAATGGTGGAGATCAGATCAATCAGTTCTCCCAGCCGCCGTTTGTCAATTTCCGGTCGAGCGTAGCGTTTGTCCAGCACCCCTTTTAAGGAGCTGTTTTCTTTTTCGATTTGGATCAGGCGTCGTCGATATACTGACCGATTTTGACATCCTTGGCGTAAAGGTCCAGCGGGCTTCTTTGGGGACCCAGAAGATGTTCTCGGCTTCGTATTCATCCCGGTCTTCTTCAAAGCCTTCCCCCTTCGGCCAGGAGTTCCTTATATTTGGTTTCAAACTTGTCGGAAATATATTTTAAAAAGATCAGCCCCAGGACCACGTGCTTGTATTCGCTGGCATCCATGCTGCCTCTTAGTTTATCGGCTGATTTCCAGAGGGTTTCTTCAAACCCGATTTTGCCTGTATTTTCCATTGTTCCTCCGTCTTTTTGATGGTTGATATTATTGGTATGGTCCCAATTTCCGCGGTTGGCTTTGGCGCTTTAGGGATTGCCACATCTTTTTTATTATACGCTTTTTCCGCGTCACTGACTAGAGCAAATTTCACTTTCCAGGCAACGCATCTTCTTTTTATTCACTTAATCGATCAACCCACCGGCCAATCCAATCGCCCTGATTTGAGGATGATGCACCCCCCCGACTTAGTAAAAACCATTATCAATGGCCAGTTTTGCCTAATGGGGATCGGTCGGAATTTAGTCAAAATAATCACCCTGGCCATTAAAAATCAGGGTAAAAAAACAGGTTAAATTAATAAATAAACGAAGCTCACAACCCAATCTGAAGAAGGCAGCATAATTGATTGGGATAGCGGATCACGCCGATGCCATACCCCACCACTAAGTCAGCTATTTTTGCCTTGATCGCTTTATCGATGTGGCCGGGAAAATAATAGTCAAAAGCTTCACCTTATGAGTGGCAGGAATCGGGGACACCGCTGTCAGATAATCAGCATCACGCTCAGAAAAAGTCCGAGAGTCAATCATAATACACTGGTCACAGGCATTCATTCGGATCATTTACCGCTGTTTTAAGATCGACTAAAAAACAATATCACGCAACACTGCATCTTTTATCGCCATTTAGAAGCGTTTATAACCGTATGCGGATTCGCTTAAGTGATAGGCACTTTAACCAAGGCCTGCCGGCTCCCTCAGGGCTAGTGGAAAATCGCCGTGGCTTCCCCGGTCAGCTGATCTTTGAGAATGCCGGTCAACCACAAAAAGCCCGGAACCGCCTGAATCTTTCAGGGTGTTCCGGGTTTTGAATAAGCTGTGATCCCACTGATAGGATTATCAGTGCGGGGGTCAATTATTTCTTAAAATACTCTAGCCGTTCCAGGACTTTTGCCATGGTTTCCAGGAATTTTTTCTGTTTGTCCCGTTCACTTTCGACCACCTTTTCCGGCGCTTTATCGGTGAAGCCTTTGTTTCCCAGCTTCTGGGTGACCCGGTCAATTTCCTGCTGGAGTTTCTTTTTTTCAGTTTCCAGCCGGGTGATTTCTTTTTCTTTATCGACCAACTCGTCAAGGTTAATATAAATTTCCAGATCTTCCACCACGGCAGAAACATAGTTATCTTTTATATCGGCTTTGGTAATCGGCAGAATCGTTGAAACCGAAGCCAGCTTCTGGAAATAATGGAGGGAGTCGGCCATCAAGGCCAGGTGTTTCGGGTTATTGGAAATCAGGAATAACTGGGTCTTTTTGGAATTAGGTACATCCATTTCAGCTCGGATGTTGCGGATGCTGCGAATCGCAGCCATTAAAAACTCGACCTGTTTTTCATCTTCCGGGAAGACGTAAGCTTCATTGAAGTGGGGCCACTGGGCCACCATGATGTCACCGGTGGTACCCGGCAGGTAGCCGTTAATTTCTTCAGTAATAAAAGGCGTAAAGGGGTGGAGTAACCGTAGGATCGTATCCAACACCACGCGCAGGGTGTACTGAGCCGAGATCTTGGTCTGCTCTTCCTCGCCATATAACCGTGGCTTCACCAGCTCGATATACCAGTCACAGTATTCGTTCCAGGCGAAATCATAAATTTTTGAAGCAGCGATGCCCAGTTCATACTTGGTCATATTATGGTTGACTTCAGTAACGATGGTGTTCATCCGACTGAGAATCCATTTATCAGTGTTTTCTAGATTGGCGATGGCGGTCTCTTTTTTATCCATAATATCTTCATCAAGATTCATTAAAACAAAGCGGGCAGCGTTCCAGATCTTGTTTAAGAAATTACGGCTGGATTCCACCTTTTCATCCTGCCAGCGGATATCGTTGCCGGCGGAATTACCAGTGATGATGGTAAAACGCAGCGCATCAGCGCTGTAGGTTTCGATCAGTTCCAGCGGATCGATGCCGTTACCCAAGGACTTGCTCATTTTGCGGCCTTGCGAATCCCGCACCAGACCGTGGATATAAACATCTTTAAAGGGTGTTTCGCCCATTTCGAAGAGGCCCATAAAAATCATCCGGGCGACCCAGAAAAAGATAATATCATAACCGGTGACCAGCACCGTGGTCGGATAGAACTTTTTCAAATCCTCAGTGTTTTCCGGCCAGCCCAGGGTTGAGAACGGCCATAGGCCGGAACTGAACCAGGTATCCAGGACGTCTTCATCCTGACTAAGCTGGGTGCAACCACACTTGGGACAGCTTTCAGGGGCTTCTTTAGAAACCATCATCTCCCCACAATCGTCACAATAATAGGCGGGAATGCGATGTCCCCACCACAATTGTCGGGAAATACACCAATCTCGGATGTTTTCCAACCAATTATAATAGATTTTATTAAACCGCTCGGGAATGAAATCGGTCTCGTGGTGGCGTACCGCATCTAGGGCCGGACCCGCCAGCGGCTCCATTTTGACAAACCATTGCTCAGAAGTCATGGTTTCCACAGTTGTTGAGCAACGGTAACACTCGCCAACATTATGCTGATGTTCTTCTATTTTTTCTAGCAGGCCCAAATCTTTTAGATCTTCGACGACCGCCTTGCGACAGTCATAGCGATCCATTCCGGCATATTTTCCGGCCAGCTCATTCATTGTACCATCATCGTTAAGTACCCGAATTTGCTCCAGATGATGACGGAGTCCCACCTCATAATCGTTGGGGTCATGCGCCGGCGTCATTTTAACTACCCCGGTTCCAAAGCTCATATCCACATAGTCATCAGCGACAATGATGATTTCTTTATTGAGTAATGGCAAACTTACGGTTTTACCGATCAAGTGTTGATAGCGCTCATCTTCCGGATGAACAGCTACCCCACTGTCCCCCAACATCGTTTCAGGACGGGTAGTGGCAACCACCAAATAGCCATCACCATCGGTTAGCGGGTAACGGATGTGCCATAAATGGCCCTGTTGTTCAGCGTATTCAACCTCAGCTTCAGATAGTGCTGTTTTACAGGTAGTGCACCAGTTGATAATCCGGCTGCCCTTATAGATCAGTCCTTTTTCATAAAGATTGACAAAGGCTTCATTAACCGCCTGACTACAGCCTTCATCCATAGTAAAGCGTTCCCGGCTCCAGTCGCAAGATGCTCCCAGTTTCTTTAGCTGGTCGGTAATTCGAGTTTTGTAGGTCAACGCCCAGTCCCACGCTCGCTCCAAATAAGCTTCTCGACCAATTTCCTGTTTAGTTTTGCCTTCTTCTTGCCGGAGTTTATCCACGACTTTAACTTCAGTAGCAATACTGGCATGGTCTGTTCCTGGTAACCACAACGCTGAATAACCATCCATCCGTTTATATCGGGTTAAAACATCCTGGAGGGTGCCATCAAAGGCATGGCCCATATGGAGTTGTCCAGTTATGTTTGGAGGGGGCATCACAATGGTAAAGGGCTTGCCGTCAGGATTGACCTCTGGTTTGAAGTATCCCTTTTCCTGCCAACGGGTATAGGTTTGATCTTCGACTTCCTTCGGATTATAAGTTTTTGACATTTCTTTTTTCATTTTTGCTCCTGCTCTTCTTAATGGTCTTCTATTTCCTTGATTTTGTAGGAATCCTGTTGCGGCTCAGTGAGTGACTTTCGAGTAGTATAATCGGCGATCAGGTTTCTACAGAGTTCGATTGTTTTACTCATCGATCGTTTTTGCGCTTCCTCTGACATATTTTCTGACATTCGCTTAATAATATATTTATTTTCAAACAAAAAATCAACCATCGAGGTCAAATCTTTGATCTTATCTACTTTGATGGCCATTCCCCCATCAACAAGATAATCGGCGTTCTCTTCTTCCTGTCCAGGATAATAAAACGGAATAATCATGGGGATGTTTTTAACAATCGCTTCCGTTGTAGTAAGCCCCCCGGGCTTAGAAATGATAGCATCGGACTCATCCATCAACTCGGACACGTTGTTCACAAACCCGTGAATTTCAACGATTTTTTGATCATCTGTTTCCTGGGCATAAAGATTTTTAATATCTTTTTCAATCTTTTCATTATTTCCACAGACAACGATAATTCGGATTTTTTCTTTTACCTTCAGCAAGGATGAAAAGGCTTTCTCCATTTGTTTGCTGCCCAAACTGCCGGCCATGAGTAAGATCGTGCCTGCCACATTGGCGGTCTCCTTACGTTCAAGATGGTTGTTTTTTAAAAAGGTTTGCCGTATCGGGATGCCATAGGGATAAATGATCTCTTCAGCAACACCTTTGTCAACCATCGTCTGTTTCGTATAATCGCTGCCAACAACATAAGCGTCAATCATTTTTTTCAGATAAAGGGTATGAATCTTATAATCCGTAACGATGGACAACACCGGTACATCAAAAGCGTGATGTTCTTTTAGTGTACCTAATACATTGGTAACGAACGGATGAGTGGTAATGATTAAATCCGGTTTTCCAGAATTGATCAGTGGCACAATATCAGGGTTCATGACCTTTGTCAGAGCCTGAAAAATCCCCTGCTGGAAACGATTCATATTATTGAACTGATTGTACATTTGCTCGTAGAGCTTGGGTACATTTACCACAATTTGCTGGTAGCCTTTGGTAATCAGACGATCGAGGGTGATATTCGTCTCTTTAAACGCATCATAAACCTCCGTTTGATAGCCAGCCTCGTCCAGGGATTCTTTTAACGACTGAGCAGCCAAATTATGACCAGCACCGGTCGACGCTGTAAAAATAAATACTTTCGACATGACAAACCTTATTCTTCGAATTCTTTAGTGAATTTATAATTTACCCGCATCAGTTTTCCACCCATTGCTTCTTCTTTTCTTTTTTCAACAAAATAAATTCCACCAAAAACCATTAACATTCCCGCAACTACGGCAGAAAATCCGACGAATATTTTCTTTAACATAAGAATCCTCCATATTTAAAATTGATTTGCGTTACTTTTTAATCACTTAAGAAAATGGTCCCTATCTCTTTGCCATCCAAAATATCATAAAGGGTTTTACAATCTTCACCAGAAGCGATGATCACATCGATACCGCAATCAGTGGCATATTTTGCTGCCCCAAGTTTAGTAATCATCCCTCCAGTGCCCAGACATGAGGTGCTACTTCCGGCGCTTTTCATAATTTGGCCATCGACATGATGAACTGTTCTGATTAGTTGGGCCTCTTTATTAAGTACCGGATTGTCATCGTAGAGACCAGCCACATCGGACAAAATTATCAATAGGTCAGCATCCACCAGGTCAGCTGTCATTGCTGAAAGGATATCATTATCCCCAAAACATTCTTCCTGGATTTCGTCTGTAGCAATACAGTCATTCTCATTGACAATAGGGATGATTCCTCCTTCTATCAGGGCGTTGAAGGTATTCATAGCATTATTTCGCTTGATTGAGTGGCTGAAAACATCTTTTGTCAGTAAAATTTGTCCCACAGTCTGGTGATATTCATCAAATAATTTATGATAGACACGCATCAGTAAGCCTTGTCCCACCGAAGCGGCAGCCTGCTTTTCTTTGAGGGTTTTCGGTCGCTCTTTCAGCTTCATCCGGTTCATTCCGGCACCGATGGCGCCAGACGAGACGAGCACCATTTTCTTACCACTATTCTCAAGATCGGTCAAAACCCTAGCCAAGATTTCCAATTTTCGGAGATCCAGGGTTCCATTAGCGTGGGTTACTGAGGTTGTTCCCATTTTAACTACTATTGTTGTTGCATTTTTAATCTTTTCTCGCATCTAAATCTCCTAAGGTGTGTATCCTAGTTAATTATTATATCAAACAATGGGAAAACATCAAAATCTTTTTTATTCTTAACTGCATCCTGTGGTTGTCCCGCAGTCCAGACATAATTTGCAAGTTCCATTGCGCATCATCCGGTCACTGCCACAATGACTGCAGGTTTCTCCGTATAATACCTCGCTGGCTACATCTTTATTGTAATCCTGGATGGGATTATCAGCACTGATGCTTTTTACCATGTTTTGCTTATTCATCAGAGTAAAATTTTTGGGTTTAACCTGGCAGTTTGAAAAATCACCATGTTCAATATCAATCACTTTGCTAATCAAATCAGAAATTGATGAAGCAAATTTGATGTAAGGATGGCGAGATACAAAACCAGATGGTTCATATTTTTGCCCTCTGAGCATCTTAGAAATTTGATCGGGCGGGATATGGTATTGAAGCATGTTGGATATCGATTTGGATAAGGATGCCAGTAATCCTTTGACGACCGTTCCTTCTTTGTCAGTAGAGACAAATATTTCAGCGATGCCACCATCTTCATAAAAACCGATGGTAATATAGAGCTCGATATCGCCGATTTTTGCCGCATGGGTTCGACTGAGCCGCATGCCTTCGGGCCGGACTCGGTTCAGAGCTTTTGTTGATCCTTCTTTTACCAGTGCAAGCAGCTCAGCATAAGAGTAGTCGTCGAGTGCCTTGTCACGATCGTCTGCCATTCCCGAGCTTAACGGCTGAGAAGCTTTGCAGGCATCTCGATAAATGGCTATTGCCTTGGTCCCCGTCCGATAAGCCAGTAGATGGATATTCTCGACATCTTCCACTGATGCATCATTAGGTAAATTTACCGTTTTAGAAACTGAACCACTGATCATTGGGGTGATGGCAGAGACCATTAAGACGTGACCCATTGGTGAAATGGTGTTGGCACTATCAAAAACAGGCAAATGTTCGGGTTTGATATAAGGAGCACCGGCTACGCCTTCATGTAAAAAATAGCCATGGCTGTCTTTTTCAAGTAAGTAAGTCAGGATTTCGCTGATTTCTTTTTCACTGTAACCGAGATTATAAAGCGCCATTTCCATAACTGGATTGACAATCTCCATGGACCCGCCGCCGATCAGTTTTTTAAAAACCACATGATTATAAAAAGGTTCTATCGATGTAGCGCCGCAGTCCATAGCAAACGAAATGGTTCCAGTTGGTGCGATGACGGACACCTGGGCGTTTCGATAGCCATAGGCATCACCGGCTTCTTCCGCTAGTTTCCAGGCTCTTTTTAATTGATTGCTGATATCTTTAAAGCCGATTTTTTGTAGCAGCTCATGGTTAATCTTAATCGGATCATAATGCAATTCTTCATAGCTGTCAGTTCGGCTGCCAGCAACACGACTGTGGTTGCGAATGACCCGTTTCATATAGGGTTCGTTGATTTCATATTTTGGAAAAGCACCAATTTTCCCCGCCATCAGTCCCGAAACATAGTAGGAGGTCCCGGTCATGATACCTGTGATCGCGGCGATCAGATTACGACTTTCTGCTGAATCATAGGGAAATCCCATGGCTAAAAGCAAGGATGCTGCATTGGCGATGCCGAGACCAGTGGTTCGAAACAGATAACTTTTTCGAGCAACATCTTTGGTTGGGAATTGTCCGTGGTATATGGAACCTTCCAAAGCGCATTGGATTAATCCAACCAAGTGAATGTAGTGATCAAGTGAAAAGCTGTTATCTTCCTGATTATAAAATTTGAAGATGTTAATCGATGCTAAATTACAAGCCGTATCATCTAAAAAGGCGTACTCCGAACAAGGATTGGTAGCATTAATTCGGTTGTTTTTTTCGTTGATTTTACCATTTTCGCCCCCTGGGCATGTATGCCAAGCATTAAAAACATCATCAAATTGAATGCCTGGGTCAGCACATTCCCAGGTGGCTTGATTAAGATGATTCCATAATTCCTTAACGGGCACTTCTCGATCAACCTTATCATCAACTCGGCCTTTGAGTTTCATTTTATGATCTGGTTCATTTTTCAGGTTTAAAACAGCTTCCATAAATTCAGCGTTGAGACGGACTGAGTTATTGCTGTTTTGACCACTGACAGTCTGATAAGCTTCACCATCCATGGATATCTCGTAACCCATTTTTCCCAGTGCCCGGACCTTTTGCTCTTCTTTTACCTTCCAGTTAATAAAATTATCAATTTCCGGATGATCAATGTCAACGATAACCATTTTAGCCGCCCGCCTAGTTGTCCCCCCAGATTTAATGGCCCCGGCATTGCGATCCAGTCCCTGGAGAAAACTCATCATCCCCGATGACTGCCCGCCACTGGTAAGGCCTTCATTAGCAGCTCTGAGGCTGGAGAAGTTAGTCCCAACACCAGAACCACCTTTAAATAATTTGGTTTCACTGACATAGTGCTCCGAAATAGAGTGATCACCAAGAAGTCGGTCTTCAATTGATAGGATAAAACAGGCGCTAGCCTGAGTTCTTGTGTATCGATCTTCTGATTCAAGCACCTGTTCGGCTTTTTCGTCATAATAATACAAATCATCCTTGGAACCGGCAATTTGATAACTTCGCATCAGACCAGTGTTAAACCACTGAGGTGAGTTAGGGGCCCACATCTGCATCAGGAAGGCATATACCAGTTCATCGTAATAAATTTGCCATTCCTCATCCGTATCGATTAGTCCTTCTTCTTTAATGGCATCCGTCCAGAAACCGACTAGACGATCGGCAATTTCACGCATGCTGTGTTCATAACCGAATTGGTTGGGAACACCTTTTCTTCTAAAGTATTTTGTTGCGATAATATTACAAGCATTTTGAGAATAGTGTTCTGGAAATTCCAGATCTTTCATTTCATAAATGGTTTCACCAGTTTGATAGTTTTTTAACACAACGTCGACAGTTTGCCACTGAAACAGATCATAAACAGTTTTATTTGAATTTTCCAGTTCTTTCGTAAATACTCGTTTAAACAGCTGATTTATTTGATTCAATTTATTTCTTCCTCCTAAATTATATACATGATATTGGGTTGCAACTCTAATTATAAACATAGATGTAGTGTTTAACAATGTATTTTTATGTTTTTAAAGATTGATTTTAAACGCTCGCTTTAAGCAAGTAAAAAGGCCCATCTCAGAGCCTTTTAAAATAGTAGTTAAATAGAGTGCTAAAAAGCTAATTTTTCATTTTAACTTTTTGTCCAATTTTGCTTTCTCGTCCCTGGATGATCCGTCCAATATTTTTACGATGTTGAAAAATGCTAAACAGACATAATACAATCGCGAAAATAACTTCTGTAACAGTTCTTCCTAGAAGCAGGGTAAAAACCGGTAGCATGGTCATGCCCACCATCGAGGTAAGGGAAACCATTTTCCATATTGCCAAAATGATTAGTCCAATCATAATGGCAATCAGAGCTACTTCCCAATCATAGGTAAGAAAAACACCTAACGATGTTGCAGTACCTTTTCCGCCGCGAAATTGAAGAAAAGCTGGCCAGTTATGACCGGCGACAACGGCAATCCCACCCAAAATTAGAAAGATCTCGTTTAGGCTTAAGGCATATCGACCAACAACGATCACCAGGCAGCCTTTTAATGCGTCGAGAAGAAACACCGGAATAGCCACATTTTTACCCATCACCCGAAGCACATTTGTTGTTCCTGCATTGCCACTGCCGTAGTTACGTACATCTTCATTTTTTAAAAATTTTACCAGAATATAAGCGAAATTTAGATTCCCGATTAAATAAGCTGCAACAATAAAAACAATTCCAATTACTATCGACATTTTTCTACCCCTTTAACCTATTATATTTTTGTTGTTCTGAGTTGTTCAATTAGCAGCCCTAATTTCTCCAACACCGCATCATAATGCTCGCGATGATGTGGAAAGCTGCATTTACTACAGTTTTTAATCCCCTTATCGGTATAACTAAAATGACCACCACAGTTGTTACCCAAGGCGTACAGCGGGCAATAACAAAACAGACAATTAAAATCCTCTAAATCATCAACCTTATGGCAAGGAAAGTACTCACAGGAGGTATGCTGAAAAAACTTATAATTCGAATCGTCTTTTTTCATTCTATACAGCATCCATCCCTGCGTGCAGGGCTTTGATATTAAGATCTTTAAACTGTTCTTTCACATTTTGAGCAATGATCGTCTCCCAATCAATATCGGTTAAACCCATCGATTTTATAATGGAACCAAGCAAAATCACATTCATTACCTTTGAATTACCGAGTTCTTCTGCCATTTTTGTTGCCGACATCACTCGTAAACTAACCTTTTTTTCTATTTCATTTAAAATATTGTCAGGATAAGTGTTCGCTCCAATGATGACAGAAAGCGGAAAGATCTCGGTGTCATTGACAATCATTTTGCCGGTCGGTTTGAGGTACTCCAGCGATCTCAGACCTTCCATTTTTTCAAAGGCAACGACGATATCGGCACTGCCGATTTCAATTACCGGAGATTGGACATCATCGCCATAACGAACCAATGAAGAAACCGAGCCGCCGCGCTGACTCATACCATGGATTTCACTCATCTTTACATCAAAACCGGCTTCCATTAATCCTGTTGTTAAAAGCTTAGCGGCTAAAATTGTTCCTTGACCGCCGACTCCCACTAATACGATATTTTTTGTTTCCATCTCTATCTCACCTCTACTGTAATGGCTTGTTTGGGACAGATCTGTGCACAAACACCACAGCCTACACAGCTTTCTTTTAGAATACCCGATTTTTTATTGGCTCGATCAAAAGCCAATGCCGGACAACCGGACTTCAGGCATTTTTTGCAGCCGATGCATTTATCAACATCGACGGAACAAACTTTCTTAAAGGCCATTGGGAACTCTTCATTATCCTGGCCAGAGAATTTTTTCAGAACACAGGGCCAACGGGTAATAATAACAGCAGGACCATCAGTATTTAGTCCCCATTCAATGGCTTCTTCAACAATCTGAAGATTATTGGGATCGATAGAGATCAGGTTTTTTACGCCACAGGCTTTTACCATCGCTTCAATGTCAATCATCGGTGCTGCTTCGCCCATTAAATCATAACCAGTTCCGGGATTCTGTTGGTGACCAGTCATACCGGTAATACGGTTATCGAGAATAATGGTTAGAGTATTACTTTTATTATAGGTGACATCCATCAAACTGGTTATTCCCGAATGGAAAAAGGTTGAATCACCAAGAATTGATACCACTTTTTTTGAATGATCGCCTTTGATGTCAAAGGCTTTTTGAACACCGTGACCAGCACTGATGCTGGCACCCATACAAATCATCGCATCAGTAGCATTATAGGGGGCCATCAGTCCTAACGAGTAACAGCCAATATCGCTGAAGATCATTAGATCTTTTCGTCGGCCTAACTCATAAAAAACGCCGCGATGCGGACATCCGGCGCACAGTGCCGGGGGTCGTGGTAATACCAATTCTGGATTGGGCTCAATAATTTGAACAGTCTCGTCTAAAAGGGCTTTACGGACGCGATCAGGAGTCAGCTCACCCATGACGGGCAATTTTTCTTTACCGATGCAGTCAATTCCGGCTGCTTTGATTTCTTTTTCCATGATCGGATCGTTTTCTTCAAATATATAAAGGGTCTTTTTTCCTTTGGCGAAGGCCGCAATTTTTTCCATTGGTAGTGGATAACTAAAACCAATTTTTAAATATGAAACGGTATTCCCGAACACTTCTTTGGCATAACGATAGGCCACCCCGGATCCAATTACACCAATGTCAGAATGATTATCCTCACTGTAATTAAATGGCGTGGTATTAGAATAAGCTTCCAGACGTTTGAAATTATCAGCCAGCTTAACCTGCATACCTCGGGCAAATGCTGGTAACGGGCAATATTTCCGGATATCCTTTTCATAAGGTTTATCCATCACTTCTTCCCGGTCGCTACAAGAAACAATTGACTTAGAGTGACAAACCCGGGTTGTCATTCTGAATAAGACCGGCATGTCATAAGTTTCGCTGACAGCATAAGCTTCTTTGAGCATATCTTTAGCTTCCTGACTATCAGAAGGCTCAAACATACAGACTTTTGCATGGCGAGCATAATTGCGGTTATCCTGTTCATTCTGAGAAGAATGCATCCCTGGTTCGTCAGCGGTAACGAGAACTGCTCCAGCATTAACCCCCAGATAAGCAAAAGTAAACAGGGGATCGGTGGCAACATTAACACCCACGTGTTTCATGGCACATAAACTTCTGATGCCACCGATAGATGCACCGGCTGCTGCTTCCAGAGCGACCTTTTCATTGGGGGCCCATTCAGACACAATTTCCTTATAAGTAGCCACATTTTCTAATATTTCGGTACTTGGTGTTCCCGGATAGGCTGTGGCAAACTTTACCCCAGCCTCCCAGGCCCCTCTTGCGATGGCTTCATTTCCAGTTAATAATAGCTTCATTTCTTTTTTAATGCTCCTCTCATATTTGGTGACAATCATCCATTTCCTGGGTTAAAAATGCCCCCAGAATAATGGAATTTAGTTTATTTTCATAAGAATCCGATCGGGACGTTAAAATAATGGGTGCACAGGCACCCATCACGATCCCTCCCAACTGGGCATTACCCAGATGAGTCATTACTTTTATGATTGCATTGCCAGTTTCAATGTCTGGCATAACAATAACATCCACATCTCCCGCCACTTCCGATACATAACCTTTTATCTGCGCAGCTTTTTTTGAGATCAACAAATCCATCGCGATGGGACCTTCAACCAGAACATCTTCACCAAAATAGTGGTGTAGAGATAACTCTTTTAATGCTGCACCATCGACAGTAGCAGGCATTTTAGGATTAATCTTTTCTTTAGCTGCAAGGCAACCAACCTTGATGTGCTGCATACCCAGCAGTCTGGAAAAATCAACGGCGTTGGTGATGATCCCTTTTTTCTTATTTAAATCGGGGGCAATAATCATTCCACCATCAGATAAAACGAGAAACTTGTGATAGGAGGAAATTCTGATCATCATTATACTACTCAGGAGTCGTCCGGTCGTCAGACCACCGGTTTTACTAATGACAGCTTTTAAAAAAATGGATGTGTCGACAAGTCCCTTCATAATAAAATCAGCCTGTCCCTGACGCACCAAAGCCACCGATTTTTCACAAGCGGTCACACGATCTGGGACATCGATGATTTCCATATTTTTGACATCGATTCTTTCATTAATGCTAATTTCTTCAATCATTTTTTGATTGCCGACAAGAATTACCCGATTCAAATATAATTCGTTTGCTGTAGAAAGGGCTTTTAATAATTCGCCTTCTTCGGCAGCTGCGATGACAAGGGTATTCTTAACGCCGAGTTTTACTGATTCACCAATATCATTAAAATTATCGAACATCTTAACCTCATTTTTCATATGTAACATTATACACTAATTTAAACACATAATAAAGAAACAATTTTGTTACAATTGCTTCACGAACGATCATTGAACGGTATTGTCAGAGCAAAATCCAACTTCCACTAGAAACGATGAAATAATAGAACGAATACAAAAACTTCCTGATCTATTCTAGCATGAACAGATCAGGAAGACTATGAAAAACGCCTAGATATTTTTATACTCCGAAAAACGACGACTTTTTAATTAAGGAATCTATTTTCGTTCGCCTAATGGTTCATAAGCACGACGTTCGCTAACATTCTTATATGCCGGTCGTATAATTTTACCAGCGTTAATGAGCTCTTCAAGTCGGTGAGCACTCCAACCAGCAATTCTGGCGATTGCAAAAATTGGAGTAAAGAGTTCAAGGGGTAATCCCAGCATACTATAAACAAAGCCGCTATAAAAATCAACATTAGCACTAACACCTTTGTAAATTTTTCGCTCCTCACCAATAACTTCTGGAGCTAATCGTTCAACCATTGAATAGAGTTCAAATTCATCATGTAGTCCCTTTTCCTCTGAAAGACTTCGAACATAGCCTTTGAATACATTTGCTCGCGGATCGGATACTGAATAGATGGCATGACCCATTCCGTAAATCAAACCGGCATTGTCAAAGGCTCGCTTATGAAGAAGATCCACCAGATATTGTCGTACTTGTTTTTCGTCGGTCCAATCAGCTAGTGTTTTTTTCATATCTTCAAACATTTCGACGACTTTGATATTGGCGCCACCATGTTTTGGGCCTTTTAACGAACCCAATGAAGCGGCAATAACCGAATAGGTATCGGTGCCGGAGGAAGACACTACATGGGTGGTGAAGGTTGAGTTATTCCCCCCACCATGTTCGGCATGGAGTACCAAAGCAATATCAAGTATTCGTGCTTCGAGCTCAGTATACTTGCTGTCGGATCGAAGGATATAGAGAATATTTTCCGCTGTTGACAGCTCAGGCTGGGGCTGATGAATAAATAGACTCTGATCATCATGATAGTGTTTATAGGTTTGATATCCGTATACCGCCAACATGGGAAATAAGGCGATCAACTCCAGGGATTGTCTTAAAACGTTAGGAATAGAAACATCGCTGGCATTATCATCATAAGAGAAAAGTGTCAAAACACTTCTGGCTAGAGTGTTCATCATGTCTGAACTGGGGGCTTTCATGATAATATCGCGGACAAAACTGGTTGGTAAGCTTCGATAATTACCAAGTACCTTGGTGAAATTTTTAAGTTCATTCTGATTCGGCTGATCGCCAAAAAGTAATAGATAGACAATTTCTTCAAAACCAAAACGCTTTTCTTTAACAAAACCAGCTACAAGTTCTTCAACATCAACGCCGCGATAGAAAAGTTTTCCTTCAGTACCAATTTTCTTACCATCTTCAAAAACATAGGCTTGAATTTCAGAGATTTCAGTTAATCCGGTTAAGACACCATTTCCATCTAAATCCCTCAAACCACGATTAACTTGATGTTTTTTATATAATGATGGTTCAATGTAACTATTTTTTACGCATAAATCGCTATATTCTATAATCTCAGGGGTAATTTCCGAAAAAATATGATTCATCTTCTATCTCCTTTATCTCACTCATTTTATATAATTATACAATAAAATATGATTCAAATAAAGTTAATTAATTATTTTTTTATGTACTTTTGAAAGACTTTTTTTAATAACACCTTTTTTTATGCCTGAATACATAGATTGTACCAATATATACTAAAATATGAAAGATTTATTTTTCAACTTGCATTATTTATAGTATTTTAAAATTCAAATCTTCATTAATGATTGTTTGTTTTTTTGGTTTTTCGAATAATGATTGAAACTTATCATTCGTCAAAAAGTAAAAACTCCGACTCATATGAGTCGGAGTTAAAAATCAATAAATATGGCAGGGGTATGAGGACTCGAACCTCAGGCACGTGGTTTTGGAGACCACTGCTCTACCAACTGAGCTATACCCCTACAACAGCAACTACTATATTATAAATGCTGGTGGGATACTTGTCAATATATTTATCAAATATTTATACTTTTAAATCGATCTTATTTAAATCAAGCAATTCCTGATTGGTTCTCAAGATTGGGCTCACTTCTTCATTAATAAAGTCGTCTACCTGCTGAGGTGCTCTACCGACGTAAAGGATTGGGTCTAAAAGGGCATCAACATCTTCAGCTTTTAAATTAAACGACGGATCCTTCAGAATTCGTTCAATTAAGTCATTGGCTTTTCCTTCGACTTTAACAGTATGACCTGCTTCCATCGAGAGGACTCTGATTTTTTCATGAAGTTCCTGTCGATCACCGCCTCGTTTTACACCTTCCATAATAATATTTTCGGTGACCATAAAAGGTAGTTCTGCATTGATGTGCTGAAGGATAACTTTGGGATAAACAACTAAATTTTCGGATACATTCATGGCAATCGTCAGAATAGCGTCGGTGGCTAAAAATCCTTCGGGGATACTGATTCGCTTATTGGCCGAATCATCCAAAGTCCGTTCAAACCATTGCGCCGAAGCAGTCAAAGCCGGATTAAGAGAATTCACGATAATATAGCGAGCTAGAGAACAGATCCGTTCTGACCGCATCGGGTTTCGTTTGTATGCCATTGCTGATGAACCGATCTGATTTTTTTCAAAGGGCTCTTCTACCTCTTTTAAATTCTGGAGCAGTCGGATATCTGTGGCAAATTTTGTCAGTGTCTGAGCAATGCCGCTTAAGACATTTAGCACCTGCGAATCAAATTTTCGAGAATAGGTCTGACCGCTAACGGCAAAAGACTTTTTAAAACCCATTTTATCAGCGACCAAATCGTCGAGCTTTTTAACTTTTTGATGATCATTATCAAAAAGCTCCATAAAACTTGCCTGAGTACCAGTAGTACCTTTAACCCCTAGCAGTTTAACATTACTAATGATGTGATCAAGATCCGATAAGTCCATTAATAAATCCTGAATCCATAAACATGCCCGTTTACCGACCGTAGTTAATTGAGCAGGCTGAAAATGGGTAAAACCTAATGTTGGTAAATCTTTATGCTTAGCCGCAAAGACAGAAAGATGGTTGATCAGATTAAGCAGTTGTTTTCGAACATGCCGCAGTCCTTCGGTATAAACAATGATGTCCGTATTATCGCCGACATAAGCGCTGGTCGCACCAAGATGGATGATTCCTTTTGCTTTAGGGCATTGGGCACCATAGGTGTGAACATGCGCCATGACATCATGTCGCAGTTCTTTTTCCTTTTTAGCCGCGAGTTCATAATCAATGTTGGTGATATTGGACTTTAGCTCAGCAATCTGTTCTTCGGTAATATTAAGACCCAGATCGCGTTCTGCTTCTGCCAAAGCGACCCATAATTTCCTCCAGTTTTGAAACTTATTGTCAGCTGAGAAAATATGGAGGACTTCCTTTGACGAATAACGTTCAATTAACGGGTTTTCATAATATGCTTTCATAATAATTTCCATTCCTTTCAATTAGATCACAAATTCTACAAGAGCAAGAATTCGAAAGAATCCGTCTCTTACTTATCGGTCTTGTAGGTTTCATATAATCGCGTGATTTTACTCACCTTGTTTTCAATTTCATCGATTGCCAGGATAATTCCATTGATTTGAACATTTCCAGTTGCGGTAACAAACCGGCTGGGTCTTTTAGTTAGCATCGTGTCAATTATAATCTGGCGATCAACGCCAATAACCCCATCAATGGGTCCGGTCATGCCAATATCAGTGATATAGGCAGTTCCACCTTCTAGAATTCGTTCATCGGCGGTTTGAACATGGGTATGGGTTCCATACACCGCTGTTGCCCAGCTGTCCATAAAATAGCCAAAGGCAATTTTTTCTGAGGTTGCTTCCGCGTGAAAATCAATCAGGACCAGATCAGCGGAGCTTTTTAATGTTCCTATTAAAGGCGCCATGGTATTAAAAGGGCAGTTAAGATTGGGCATAAAGATCTGTCCAGATAGATTGATAACACAGATTGTTTTAGAGCCACCATTTTTTAATTCACAAGTGAAAAAATCATAACCTTTACCGGGGCACGGATCTGGATAATTCAGAGGCCGGATAATTTGTGGAAAATCAGCGATTGTTTCCAACAATTCTTTTTGCTGCCAGACATGATTACCCATGGTGATAACATCAATGGGTAAGCTTAACATTTCTTTGGCATTTTTTGTCGAGAGTCCATTTCCACCGGAAGCATTTTCGCCATTGACAATGGTAAAATCAATCTGATGCTCCGTGATCAATTGGGGCAATTTTTCTTTTAAAATATTTCGTCCGGGTCTGCCGTAGACATCACCGAGTATTAATATATTCATAAATAATTCCTTCTCGCTGGTTAAGAAAACTGATTAAAAAAAGGGGAGATCATCTCCCCTTTTTGACTATTTAGCGTAGTCGCTTGCTCTTGTTTCGCGAATTAGATTAACCTTAATGTTCCCGGGATATTCCATTTCTGCTTCAATTTTCTTAGCAATATCACGTGATAGTAAAATCATCTCGTCATCGTCAACTTCATTTGGTTTTACCATAATTCTTACTTCACGTCCAGCTTGAATAGCATATGACTTCTCAACGCCTTCAAATGACATGGCAATGGTTTCAAGCTCCTGTAATCTTTGGATATAAGAAACGAGTGTTTCTCTTCTTGCACCAGGACGTGCTGCTGAAATGGCGTCTGCGGACTGAACAAGAACTGCTTCCATTGTTCGTGCTTCAACATCACCATGATGAGCTTCTACAGCATGAATGACATTTTTATTTTCTTTGTATTTTTTTAATACATTGACTCCAATTTCAACATGGGGTCCTTCGACCTCATGATCAATAGCTTTTCCAATATCGTGTAATAATCCTGCTCGTTTAGCGACCTTGATGTTACCATCCAATTCAGCCGCCATAATGCCAGCCAAATGGGATACTTCAATGGAATGCTTTAATACATTTTGACCATAACTGGTTCTGTATTTTAGTCTTCCCAACAGTCTTACGATCTCAGGATGCAGGCCATGAATTCCAGTATCAAAACAAGCTTGTTCCCCAACTTCTTTGATATGATTTTCTACTTCTTTTTGTGATTTCTTTACCATCTCTTCGATTCTGGCGGGATGAATTCGACCATCAATAATTAGTTTTTCTAAGGACAGTCTGGCAACTTCCCGGCGGATGGGATCAAAACCGGAAAGAATGACGGCTTCTGGGGTGTCATCAATGATCAGGTCAATTCCTGTTAGTGTTTCTAATGTTCGGATATTTCGACCTTCTCGACCAATAATACGGCCCTTCATCTCGTCATTTGGTAAGTTGACAACCGTTATGGTTTGTTCTGCCACATGATCTGCTGCACAACGTTGAATGGACTGTGAAATGAGTTCTTTCGCTTTTTTATCAGCAACAGCCTTTGATTCAACTTCGATTTGACGGATCATAATTGCAGCTTCTCGTCGTGTATCCTTACTGATATCTTCAAGCAGAATTTCTTTTGCTTCGTCATAAGTAAGACCGGATATACGTTCAAGTTCCTTAACCTGCTCATCATATAAGCTATCCACTTTTTCTTTTTTCTTTTCAATTTCTTTGCCTCTTTTGGTGAGGGCATCTTCATTGCGTTCTAAATTTGTTAGTTTTTTCTCAAGATTCTCTTCTTTTTGAATAAGTCGATTTTCAAGTTTCTGAAGCTCGGCTCTGCGTTCTCGGTTATCTTTTTCAAGTGATTCTTTTAATTTTAAGGATTCTTCCTTAGCGTCAAAAAGAATTTCCTTTTTTAAAGTTTCTCCTTCTTTTACGGCATCATTCACAATCGTTGTTGCGGTCAATTCAGCATTCCTTATCTTGCCTTCGGCAATATTCTTGCGCACAAAATAACCAACTCCAAACGCTGCGATAATACCAATGAATAAAATAATTGTTAGTATGTCTATAATTTTCACCTCCTTATAAACTATTTGCTATGTTTCTAATCTACTCATCATGATCTATATTTTATACTCTTTTGAAAATAGTGTCAAGAAACAAAGGCCACTCAAAGGGGTTATTTTTAATAATTCAAAAAAAGAACCTCGAAAAGGTTCTTTTTTGAATGGTTTTCCTGATTAATTCATTATTTTATTCAATATCGTCATTAGCCATCAAGTTTTCTTCGATGTCTTCAGGTTCAGCAACAATCTTACTAAGTGCATTTTTTTCACGTATTTCTTTTTCAATGGTATTAGCAACTTCAGGATTGGCCATTAGGTATTCTTTTGAATTATCACGGCCCTGTCCCAATCGTTGTTCATTATAAGAAAACCAGGATCCAGACTTATCGACAATACCAAAGTCCACTCCTACATCCAAAAGATCACCTTCTTTTGAGATGCCTTTGCCATACATGATGTCAAATTCTGCCTGTTTAAACGGTGGCGCAATTTTGTTTTTTACAATTTTAGCCCGGGTCCGGTTACCAACAATTTCGGTGCCCTTTTTAAGGGATTCAATCCGGCGCACATCGATTCGTACCGAAGCATAAAATTTAAGCGCTTTTCCGCCAGTGGTTGTTTCCGGATTACCAAACATTACCCCAATTTTTTCACGTAACTGATTAATAAAAATCGTTGTCGTATTTGATTTTTTTATCACACCGGTCAGTTTTCTTAAGGCTTGAGACATCAGTCGCGCCTGAAGCCCCATATGGGAATCCCCCATTTCACCATCGATTTCGGCTCGGGGTACCAAAGCCGCAACAGAGTCAATAACCACTACATCAATAGCGTTACTTCTTACCAGGGCTTCAACAATTTCCATAGCTTGTTCACCGGTATCAGGCTGCGCAACTAGGAGATTATCAATATCAACCCCTAAAGCTTTTGCATAAGTGGGATCTAAAGCATGCTCCGCATCAACGAAAGCTGCATTTCCACCAGCTTTTTGCGCTTCTGCAATAATGTGCAACGCAATAGTCGTTTTACCTGAAGATTCAGGTCCATAGATTTCCACAACACGTCCCCGGGGAACGCCGCCGACACCCAGTGCCATATCCAAACCGATAGATGATGTAGAAATCACTTCGACATTTAATTTGGCGGCATCATCGCCTAGACGCATCACAGCACCTTTGCCAAAACTTCTTTCAATGTTTTTTAACGCCGCATCCAACGCTTTTTGTTTATCTGTTAATTCTTCATTATTTGTTTTCGATTTTTCAGCCATTTGCAACCATCCTATTCTTTATTAGAACATTCGTTCTTGTTCTTTTTTTATTATATCTATTTTATTTGGATTTGTCAACTATGGTTTTTCTAATCAAGTGAAAGACTTTATTGGCAGTTTTTTGTTGGACTACTTTTCTTTCACCATTAAAGTGATAGTGATAGACATCGGTTAATTCATTAAAACACACCCCGATATATACAAGTCCTACCGGTTTTTTTTCGCTACCCCCTTCAGGGCCAGCAATGCCGGTAACCGAAACACTAAGCATCGATTGTGAAATCTTTTGTAAGTTTTCACACATTTCTCTTGCAGTTTCAGCACTAACCGCCCCATAGGTGTCTAGGGTTTCTTTTTTTACCCCTAGCAGATTAATTTTTGCTTCATTTGAATAGGTCACAAGTCCAGTTCCAAATACCATCGAAATACCTGGATACTCGGTAAGTTGGGAGGCAATTAAGCCGCCAGTACAGGATTCGGCCGTAGCCACGCTGATTCTTTTTTCCAATAATAATTTGCATACTGTTTCCTGAAGAGATTCCTTTGAAAATGAAAAAATATTTTCTTTAAAACGAGAAAGCATAATCTCCTGATAATGATCAAGTAATGTATTTACTTCATTTTCATCACGGCCATTTGCAGTAATGCGAACCAACACTTCGCCCATCTTGGCATAGGTGGCAATGGTTGGATTGACTTGGGCATCAATGAGATCCAGCAGACGGTCTTCTGTCGCTGACTCCCCGATGTCTGATAAATTATAATAACGGGAGATCACCAACTGTTGATTGTCCTGTTTTAAAAGGGGTAAGACTGCGTCTTCAAAAACCCGAGTCATTTCTCGTGGCGGTCCCGGTAGCATAATAATCACTCGGCCCTGTTCTTTTAAGAGGATCCCCGGAGCGGTTCCACAGGGATTAAATAGAATCTCAGCGGTTTCCGGGATGAAAGTCTGCTTGAGATTATTAGGCGTCATGGTAAATTCACGATTTGCAAAATATTGCAGCAAATCTTCTTTGGTTTTTTCGTCCTGAATAAGCTCTCTTTTGAAGAGTTTAGCAATGACTTCTTTGGTTAAATCATCTTGGGTTGGTCCCAGTCCACCCGTTGTAATGATCAGATCACTTCGGTTAAAAGCAATTCTTACCGCTTCCTCCAAACGATTTGGATTATCGCCAACAGTGGTATGAAAATAAACTCGGATACCCAAAAGGGACAGTTCTCGAGATAAGTATTGGACATTCGTATTAAGGGTATCACCAACTAAAAGCTCCGTACCGACAGAAATCAATTCACATTTCATTATTTGTTTCCTTTCAAAGCCATATCTTATTATTACATAGTAAAATTACTACAGGTTTCGTTTATTACATTGAACGAAATACTTTTTTGTTTAGAATAAGGTAATCAATGCCGGAATATAAGGTAAGAATGGTGGCAATATACATCATAATCGTAGCTGCCGGAATATTTATCAGCGAAAATGGCCAATTACCAAAAAGAATCAGGATGATGGCAATCATTTGGGAAATCGTTTTAGCTTTCCCCCATTTACTGGCTGCAATGATAATTCCATCAGCCGCAGCCAAAGATCGTAAACCCGTGATGGCAAACTCACGAGCAATGATAATAATCACCATCCAGGCTGGAACGGATCCCAACTGGACAAAACAAATCAGTGCTGAACAAACCAGCAATTTATCCGCCAGCGGGTCCATAAATTTCCCGAAATCAGTCACCAGGTTACGGCTTCTGGCAAGATAGCCATCCAGGCTGTCGGTTAACGCTGCAATAATAAATAAGGCGGCTGCAAGGGGCTGATGGTATGGAAATTCGATTAGTAACGCTGCGATGAAAAAAGGAATCATGGCCATTCTGACAACGGTAATCTTATTTGGTAAATTCATTTTCAATATCTCCTATCAAATCATATTCTAAAGCATTGACTATCTTAACGGAATAGAAATTTCCGATTGTTAAGGGAGTATTGTGACTGTCGACAAAAACAGTTCCATCTATTTCTGGAGCATCCCCATAAAAACGACCAAAGTAAGTATCCTCGTCCACCCCTTCGATCAATACTTTTAGGATTTTGCCAATAAAACGCTGCTTTTGGGCATGCGAAATAGACTGCTGAGTGATCATGATTTCATTATAGCGTTTTTCTTTTTCATCTTCAGGAATTTGATTTTCAAATTTCGCAGCCGGTGTATTTTCTTCCTGTGAATATTTAAATACCCCTAAATGATCAAAAGGCAACATTTTTATTTTATTAATCAGCTCAGCATGCTGCTCAGAGGTCTCACCTGGAAAGCCAGTAATAATTGAGGTTCTCACGACAGCTTCTGGTAGTGTCTTGCGGATTTTACTAATCAAATCAGCTGTCTGTTCAAAGGTCATCTTTCTACCCATTCGTTTTAAAACCATATCATTTAGATGCTGAAGTGGAATATCGAAATACGGGCTGATCGATGGATGTTGTTTGACAACAGCTAACAATTTATCAGTGATGCCTTCCGGGTAGAGATACATCATCCGAATCCAAGTAAACTCGAACTGACTGGCAATTTTTTTAAGTAGGTTTGGTAAGTCTAAATCTTCATCGAGATCTTTTCCGTATGGTGCAATGTCTTGTCCGATTAGAATTATCTCTTTGATGCCACGTTCCTGGAGGTATTGTAGTTCCTCAAAAATATTCAGGCTGCGACGACTGCGGTATTTACCTCTTATTTTAGGGATGACGCAATAGGTACAGCCATGGTCGCATCCCTCGCTGATGCGCACAAAAGTCGAAACTGTACCTTCCTTGATATAACGCCGGGCTTCAATGATGTCTTTGTCAATATCACCAAAAAATTGCGTCTCAATTCTTTTTTCTTCATTACCGATCGGATCCAAATAATCAGGGTCTGATGTGATTTCCAAATAAGTGATTAATTCCAGTATATTGTCAAAATGACCAACCCCTAAAAATCCGTCAATCTCAGGAATTTCTGCTGCAAGCTCTTCGTGGTAACGTTCTGCCATGCAGCCAGCAACAATTAGTCGTTGACACAAGCCCGAATTTTTATAATCGACATATTCCAGAATGTAATCAATCGATTGCTCCTTTGCCGATTGGATAAAACAACAGGTATTGACAATAATAATCTCAGCCTTTTTGGGATCAGTGACAATACTATATTTTTTTTCTTCAATTAAGCCTAGCATCATTTCTGAGTCAATGGTATTTTTGTCACATCCCAAAGTCGTCATGTGAATAGTCTTCATAGTTACCTACTCTCTTTTTTTAAATTCATCTTCTGTAATTAGAATTTTCCGGGCTTTGCTACCATTGGGACCGGAAATGATTCCACGATCCTCAAGATCATCAATAATTCGACCTGCTCGGGCGTAACCAACCTGTAGTTTTCGCTGGAGCATCGAAGTGGACAATTGGTTGTATTCAAAGGCAATATTTAGGGCATCTTCCAGTAAGACGTCTCCTTCTCGGCTTTGTGTTTTTTCCTCAGGTTCCTGGGAAATAGCTTCCTCGATGGAGGTATCATACTGCAGTCCCTTTTTAATCTTGACAGTATCAATCACCGCGTTTATCTCAGAATCAGATACGTAGGTACATTGCACGCGGGTCGGCTTCGATTGGCCAACCGGAAAATAGAGCATATCCCCTTTACCAAGGAGCTTCTCAGCCCCACCGGTGTCAAGAATTGTCCGGGAATCCGTGTTTGATGCCACTGAAAAGGCAATCCGCGATGGAATATTGGCTTTAATCAAGCCGGTAATAACATCGACTGAAGGCCGTTGCGTTGCGATGATCAGGTGAATACCGCAGGCTCTTGCTAATTGGGCAATCCGACAGATGGCATTTTCACATTCTTTTGGTGAGGTGATCATTAAGTCGGCCAACTCATCGATGACGATAACAATTCGAGGTAATTTTTTTTCTCCCGATTTGGTCATCAGCTCGTTATACCCTTCAATATCCCGAACTCCCGCTTCTTTGAAGAGCATATAACGATCGGTCATTTCTTTTAATCCCCAATTGAGAGCATAGGATGCTTTTTTGGGATCTGTCACCACTGGAATCAGCAGATGGGGAATGCTGTTATACTGATTCAATTCCACCATTTTGGGATCGATCATTATAAATCGTAATTCTTCAGGCGATGACTTAAAGATCAGACTAACAATAATACTGTTAATACAGACACTTTTACCGGATCCTGTCGCTCCAGCAATTAGCATATGAGGCATTTTCCCAATATCACCGATAATGTTTTCGCCTGAAAGGGTTTTACCTAATGCGAAGGTTAACGGACTCTTGCTGTTAATAAACTGCGGTGTTTCAATAATTTCACGCAGGCCAACAATTTCAGAAACATCATTAGGCACTTCAATGCCAACAGCTGCTTTCCCGGGTATCGGCGCTTCAATACGAATATCTGAGGTGGCAAGGCTGAGGGCTAGATCACTGGACAGATTAACGAATTTATTGACTTTGACCCCTGGATCAAGTTGCAATTCAAAACGGGTAATACTTGGGCCTACATTGACCTCGACGATTTTAGCTTTGACCCCAAAATTTTTCAATGTTTCCTCGATGATTTTAGCTTTCTTAATAACATCGTCTTTTTTTGATTTCTTTTTAGCAGCTGGAGGGTTTAAAAGTGATAAAGAAGGAAAGGTATATTCCTCAGGTTCTGTTTCGAAATTAACTGCTGATAAATCCAAAACTTTCGTTTCATCGTCAGCTTTTGTTTCTTTATTTAAATTTTTACTTGCATCTTTATTCAATTCATTTTTAGGGGGGCCAAAATCCTCAAAATTTGGTGGTTTCAAGAAATTTTCATGAATCTTCATTGGAGTTTCTTTTTCATCTGCATCTTCTTCAATAAAACCAAAAGGATCCTGTTTAGCTTTCTTTTTTGTAGGAGGTCCAGTTACCGGTTCAAACAATGGTTTCTCAGAGACCTGATGGAGCTGATTAGACTCATTGATCTGATAGGGTTCAAACAACGGCGCATTGTCATCATAATCGCCCACCATTGGTATCAGTGTAGTTTCAGAAGTACGTTCCTTAGTGGCTTTAACCTCTTTTTTGATTCGTTGTTTGTCCCGGATTATATCAATCCGGTCTTTCAGGCGATCTTTGATCGGAGGAGAATTTTCTTTTTTATCCTTGATCAGGTTTAAATATTTTTTTAGACTGTTTCTGAAAATAAAAATTAATATAATTGCCGAGCTTATCATAACTAACAGCAGCGTACCTTTCACTGCAAATAATTTAACAAAAAGCATTGCCAGGAGAATACCGATGATACCACCATATTGGCCATACAGGGCTAAACTAAACAGTTCCGGGATGCTATAGTCCATCAGATTCGGGGCATTAACAGTAAATCCGATCATAAAATTCACAAGTAGCAAAAAGACTAAGACAAATGTGGTCCGCCATTCCTCAATTTTATTAAGACACAGCACAACCCCAAGGACAAAAATGAAGATCGACATAAAAATTGTGAGGGCCCCAAAACAATAACTGAAGGCCTGGCTGACAAAGTTACCAACCATCCCAGCATTAAAGTCGATATATGCATAAATAGAGAAAATACCCAGTAGTATTAAAAAGATCCCGACTGCCATATTACTGATAGAAAAACGCTTCACCGTTTTTGCTGCTGGTTTCTTCTTTGTTTTACGTTTATTTGATTTGTTCTGATTCGTTTTTTTTGTGTTGTTTTTATTTATTGCCATTGGTCTCCTCGAATTTATATTAAACGATATAATGATAAAAAAGGTGCAGGTAAACCTGCACCTTTTGATTATGTTATAAGATAAGATTGGAAAGCGGTGCAGCAATCAATGAAGTTTCACGACTTTAGCTTATTTTAATGAGATCCGCAGCGTCTATTTTCCGGAATGTCCAAAACCACCATGACCACGCTCACTGGCGGCCAATTCTTCCGCACTGAAAACCTCAACAAAATCTGCCTTGACATACTCAGCGAAAACCATTTGGGCAATTCGCTCTCCTGGTTCCAACTGATAAGGTTTATCAAGTAAGTTTATCAGAATTATCTTAATTTCGCCACGATAATCAGCATCAATGGTACCGACGCCGTTGACCAGAGATAAACCATGTTTAAGCGACAAACCGCTTCTAGCACGAATCTGTGCTTCAACACCAATGGGCATTTCTAAAAAAATACCGGTTGGTATTTGATAAACCTTATGGGGCATGATAATCATTTTCGAATTAAGATTTGCCCTCAAATCGACTCCAGAAGAACCAACCGTTTGATATTCTGGTAACGGATATTGAGATTGATTCAGTATTTTAATCGAATAATTCTTGATCATCTTTATTCCTTTGGCAGCATTGCTTTTCGTGAAAGGTTAATACGGCCCTGTCCGTCGATTTCCATAACCTTAACCGTCACTTCGTCGCCAATTTTCACAACATCTTCAACAGCGTTGACCCGTTCATTGGCTAATTTAGAAATATGAACTAAACCGTCTTTACCACCTGGTAGAGATACAAAAGCACCAAAATTCATGATCCGGACAACTTTTCCGGTTAAAACTTCACCAACTTCAACTTCTCTGACGATGTTTTCAATAATTTCTTTGGCTCGATTACCAGATTCGGTATCTACTGAAGCAATGAAGATTCGGCCATCATCTTCGATATCAATTTTTACTCCGGTGTCATCAATAATCTTGTTAATGACCTTGCCGCCAGAACCGATAACATCGCGGATTTTATCCGGTTTAATTTGGAAAATAATAATCCGTGGAGCATAGGGTGATAAATCTTTGCGTGATTCGGCGATTTCTTCATTCATGATGCCAAGGATATGGAGTCGACCAATTCTAGCTTGTTCCAGGGCTTCAGTCAAAATTTGTTTGTTGATGCCATCTATTTTAATATCCATTTGGATGGCTGTAATACCATCGGCTGTTCCGGCCACTTTAAAATCCATATCGCCAAGGAAGTCTTCCATTCCCTGAATATCAGAAAGAATGGCTAATTTATCATCTTCTTTAACCAAACCCATCGCAATACCAGCAACGGGTGCTTTAAGCGGAACACCAGCAGCCATTAATGAAAGCGAACTGCCGCAAACACTAGCCTGGGAGGTTGAACCATTTGAACTTAGTACTTCAGAAACCACCCGAATAGCATATGGAAATTCATCTTCAGATGGCAGGACCGGAATTAACGCCCGTTCAGCCAATGCACCATGCCCAATTTCACGACGGCCTGGGCCACGTGATGGTCGGGCTTCCCCAACACTGTATGATGGGAAGTTATAATGGTGGATATAACGCTTAGACTCTTCATTTGACAGGCCATCCAGTTTTTGCACATCACCAAGAACACCCAGAGTTACAACCGAAAGTACCTGAGTTTCACCTCGGGTAAATAATCCAGAACCATGGGGTCTTTCCAAAAAGTCTATCTTAGCTGTGATCTGGCGAATTTCATCCATTTTTCGATTATCTGGACGAATACGGTCTTCAAGAATCATGCGACGAATTTCTTTTTTAACGAGTGAACTAATCACATCATCAATTTCGATCTTCTGATTAGGATAAATTTCTAAGAAATGATCTTTTACAAGCTCTTTTATTTTTTCAATATTGTCAAGTCGTTCCATTTTGTCAGGTGTTTTAACAGCATCACTTAATTGATCACCAAGAAAAGCCACAATTTCAGCTTTGATTTCTTCAGATGGTGCAAAAATTGGATAATCAGCCTTTGTCTTACCAACAGCCGCAATAATTTCTTCCTGAAAAGCAACAATTTTCTTTATTTCTTCATGAGCCAATAAAATGGCTTCAAGCATTGCTGTTTCAGAAATCTCATTAGATGATGACTCAACCATCATAATTGCATCTTTGGTTCCTGATACAATCAGGTTAAGATCACTAATAGCCCGTTGTTCTTCATTTGGATTGACAATAAATTTTTCGTCAACAAGACCGATAGCAACCGAGCCAATTGGTCCATTAAAGGGCAAATCAGAAATCGATAAAACGATGGAAGCTCCAATCATGGCCGCTATTTCTGGAGCATTATCCTGATCGACAGACATAACTGTCGCAATGACCTGAACTTCATTTCTAAAGCCTTTAGGAAAGAGTGGACGGATCGGGCGATCCATCAGTCGACAATTTAAAATAGCTCTTTCTGTTGGGCGACCTTCACGCTTTATAAAGCCGCCAGGAAATTTCCCGACAGAATATTGTTTTTCTTCATAGTCGCAACTTAATGGGAAAAAATCCATCCCTTCTCGGGGTTTTTTAGCCGCTGAAACAACAGCTAAAACTTCTGTTTTTCCATATCTAATCATAGCTGCACCTTTTGCAAGCAGTGCAACCTCGCCAATTTCCACGCGGAGTGGTCGTCCGGCAATTTCAGTTTCAAAAATATTCATTTTTTTCTCGCTTTCTCTTATAATTCCCCAGAAGTGGTGCTTTTACACCCTCTGGTGTAAGGTGCAATCATAAGGGTATCGGGATCCGCATTTGGATTGATAACCTTCAGGTAAAAAAAAAGGGCGGAATACTCCGCCCTAAATTATTTTCTTAAGCCTAATCTTTGGATTAGTTCTCGATATCGATTGATATCTTTGTTTTTAAGATAAGTTAATAATCGTCGTCGCTGTCCTACCAGTTTCAGTAGACCGCGTCGTGAGTGATGATCTTTTTTATGAATTTGAAGATGTCCATTAAGATCATTGATTCGTTCAGTTAATAGTGCAACTTGAACCTCTGGGGAACCAGTGTCACCTTCATGTGTCTTGTAGTCTTCGACGACCTGTGCTTTTAATTCTTTACTAATCATTTAAAATCTCCTTGTTTTTTAATTTAGCCGTAAACCGAGTATTTTGTAGGAGCTTCAAAAAACTAAGTGAACGGTAATAACTTAATGAGTATATCATAAGTATTTATCGTTGTAAATATATTATTCAATGAATCTTTTTCTGATCGTGTCAATATCCATTTTAATCTGCGTGATTAAATCATCAATCGATTCAAATTTTATTTCATCTCTAATTTTTTCCTTGAATTCAATGGTTATCACCTGATTATAGATGTCCTCATCAAAATCATAAATATAAGTTTCAATCGTAAATGGATGCTTTTCAAAGGTCGGATTAAACCCCAAGTTAGTTAACCCGTTTAAACATTTTCCTTTATAATATACCTGAGTATAGTAAACCCCAGTGCTCGGTAAAATTAATTTCTTACTGAGTTTTATATTTGCAGTTGGAATGCCAAATTGGTGGCCAAGCCCCTTCCCTTTTACAACGGTTCCGCTTAATGCATAATTTCGGCCCAGAAAGGTTTTAACCTCATCCACCTGACCACAGCTGATCAGTTCACGAATGAAGGTTGAACTTACTGAATGGGTATTGATGACAAAGGGAGGAAGAATTTCAACTTCAAATCCATATTTTTTTCCTAACTCATTTAATGTCCGTGTTGTCCCTGCACCCTTATAACCAAAATTATAATTGAAACCGACAACAATAACTTTGACATTATACTTTTTTAGCAAATAGTCAGTAATAAATTTCTCTGGGGTTAACTTCATCAGCGTTTCGGTGAAAGGATTCATAAAAACAAAATCAACACCATAATTCCGAATCATGGATTCTTTTTCTTCGTTAGATGTAATCAGCCAGGGCGTGTAATTAGGAAAAATTAATTCGAGGGGATGTTCTTTAAAGGTCATAACCCCAGTTTTAAAGCCGAATCGCTGACCTATTTTTTTAGTTTCTTCAAGCAATGCCCGGTGCCCTAGATGAACGCCGTCAAAAAAGCCCAGTGCTAAAACAATTTCTTCTCCATGATAAGTTTCTATCGTCATTATTTACCTCACAGTAGTTTTGTCGGTTTAATATAGTTTCCTTCTTCATTTACATGATATCTGCCCATACCGATAAGTTGGTCACCATCATATAAGCGCAGGGTTTCCCCAGGGTAAAAATCATCGAGAGCTTCATGAACATTCCATTGAAAAAGCTTATTTCCATTGAGTAGGAACTTACGACCTTGCTCCGTTGCCCGTACCAATTGATAACGTTCAAGAGAATACTCCAGCGGATAGAAAAAAAGTTCATTCTGATTTCGATTGTTTATTTCTTCTATTTCAGCCAAGGTTACCGCATCATTAATGCTGAAACGACCAACTCGATGACGAATCAGATTTCCCATACATCCCAAGGTCCCCAGAGCGCTCCCAATATCACGGCACAGGGAACGAATATAGGTACCCTTGGAACAGGTTACCATAATTCTGGCTTTTTGGGTATCAGCACTGAATTTGAGTAAACTGATCTTCGCAATATGAATGTCCCGTTCCGGTATTTCCACCGATTCGCCATTTCTGGCATAGTGATACAGTTTTTTTCCATTCACCCGAATAGCTGAATAGATAGGCGGTTTCTGGCGTATATCACCGATGAATTTGTTCAAAATACGCTCAAAATCATCGCGATTGATCCGTCGATGGTTTTCACTGATAACCGTCCCTGATAGATCACAGGTATCAGTTTCTATTCCCAAGATAACTTCCGCTTCATAAACCTTTTCATAATCGGTGATATATTCAACCATTTTGGTGGCTTGGCCGACACATAAAACAAGAACACCCTGGGCATCAGGATCCAGGGTTCCGGTATGACCGATTTTTTTAGTTTTTAAAATCTTGCGCGCTTTAAAGACTACATCATGAGAAGTCATCCCTTTTTCTTTGTAGACATTAAGATAGCCACTATAACTTTTAATTTTCTCCATTTTGACTCTCATAAACTGCCATCAGATCATGCTTGAGTTCATTAATGTCACCACTAAAATTAAAGCCTGCTGCTCGTTCATGCCCTCCGCCACCGTATTTTAAAGCCACTTCATGAATATCATAGGGGTATTTAGCACGCAAAGAAACCCGATACTCGCCCAGATCAATTTCTTTTAAAAGTGCTGTTATTGAAACCCCAATCGTATTCTGCCCCAAATTAGCAACATCGTCAGTAATATTTATTGTACCGCCAAACTTCGAAATTGTATCATGATTTAAGATCATCATAGCAATGGGCATACTATCCAAGATTTCTAATGAATGAATGGCAGCCCCGGTCATTTTCATCTGATCAATATTTTTCTGTGTATGAAGTCTTTTAGAAAGATGGGCATAATTATTTTTGATGCCATATAATTCACTGGCAATTAAATGGGTATCTACAGTTACATTGGAAAATTGAAAGCTTCCGGTATCTGTTGTAATGCCAGTAAAAACTGCATCAGCCATTTCTTCATCAAATACCACATGTAAGCCCTTTAAAATTCGAAAAACAATTTCTGCGGTCGCTCCGGTAATTTCAACAAAGTTAAGATCACCATAATGGGCATTACTCGTATGATGATCAATAACCAGTTTTGTTTTAGTAACCGGCATTTCAGCAGGCAAAAAGGCAAAACTAGGGCTGGAACAGTCTAAAATTATTATGACATCATAACGATCTTGTAAGGACCGGTTAAAACACTGAACTTCGTCAAAGAAAACGAGTTTGTCTTCAAGAGGAAGCTCAATATAATAATCAACGGTTTTATTTAGTTGCTTCAAGCCCTTTCCCATCGCGACTGCTGAGCCAATTGCATCGCCATCCGGTTTTTGGTGCAGCAGAATTAAAAAGGATTGATTGTCCCGTAAGCAATTTAATATTTCATCAGGAATCTTCTTCATTCGAGTCCTTCGCTTCTTTATTGTCCTTCAAACTTTTTAAAATCGATTCAATATGCATACCATATTCAATGGAGTTGTCAATTTCAAAGCTCAGGGAAGGTACGGAATGAACCGTAATTACCTGTCCCAAGCTCGATCTGAGAAAACTCCTGGCATTATTTAGTAATTCGAGAACGATCTTTTTCTGAGCTTCATCTCCAAATATACTGACATAAACGGTTGCGGTCTTTAAGTCTGAGGCAGCTTTAACCCTGGTGATGCTCACATTACTGTCTTTGATACGAGTGTCTTTCAATTTGTGTATAATGATCAAACTCAATTCTCTTTGAATTAAACCATTAATTTTTTCATTTCGATGAGATGCCATTATGTTTATCTCCTTCACGGAAAGATAGGCGTTCACTTATCTTTCAATTTTTTCCATCGTAAATGCTTCAATGTTATCGCCAACTTTTAAATCGTTGTATTTTTCGATACCAATTCCACATTCATATCCGGTGCTAACTTCCTTAACATCATCTTTAAATCGTTTTAATGAGGCGATTTTTCCCTCCAGGACAACAATTCCATCGCGGATAATGCGGATTTCATCATTTCGGTTAATTTTTCCTTCGGTAATGTAACAGCCGGCAATAGTCCCAATGCTTGGGATTTTAAATACTTCTCGTATTTCAGCATTCCCCATGACCTTTTCTCGGAATTCAGGAGCCAGCATGCCTTCCATAGCCTTTTTAATATCCTCAACGGCATCATAAATAACTCGATAGAGGCGAATGTCCACTTCTTCTGTTTCAGCCAGTTTCACAGCATTTTTATCTGGTCTGACATTAAAGCCAATGACAATCGCGTTTGAGGTGGCCGCTAACATTACATCCGTTTCGTTGATAGCGCCGACAGCACCATGGATAATATTAATCCGAACCGCTTCATTATCCAGTTTTTCCAGTGATTGTTTAATGGCTTCAATGGAACCCTGAACGTCGGCTTTAATAATAACATTAACATCCTGAATATTGCCGTCCTGAATCTGACTAAACAAATCGTCAAGAGAAATATTAGAACGTCGCTGGCGTTCGCCTTTTTGCATTTCTTTCCGCTTTTCAGCCAATTGACGGGCTTCTTTTTCATTCTCAAGCACGATAAAATCGTCCCCCGCCGCTGGAATATCAGAAAGGCCCGATATTTCTACTGGTGTGGATGGACCGGCTTTCTTTAGTCGCTTACCCTTATCATCAATCATTGTTCGGATCTTACCGTGAGTAGTTCCTGAGATAATAGAATCACCAACATGTAAGGTTCCCTGTTGAACAAGTAAGGTTGCAACCGAACCTTTTCCACGCTTTATCTGGGATTCAATGACACTTCCTCTCGCTTCACGACCAGGATCTGCAGTCAATTCTTCCATTTCAGACATCATGATAATCATTTCTAACAAGGATTCTATACCTTCGCCGGTTTTTGCAGAAACGTTAACGGCTATGGTTTCGCCGCCCCATTCTTCAACAACAAGGTGGTATTTGGTCAATTCCTGTTTAACCCGCTCTGGATCAGCTCCAGGTTTGTCAATTTTATTGATGGCAACCAGGATGGGAACTCCAGCAGCCTTGGCATGGTTGATCGCTTCAACCGTTTGAGGCATAACGCCATCGTCGGCTGCTACGACCAGGACCGCGATATCTGTGATTTGCGCCCCTCGAGACCGCATTGCCGTAAATGCCTCATGTCCCGGCGTATCGATCACAGTAATGGCATGGTTTTTAATATTAACCGTGTAAGCACCGATGTGTTGAGTGATACCACCAGCTTCGCCGGCGATAACATTTGCTTTGCGGATTCGATCAAGAAGTGATGTTTTACCGTGATCAACATGTCCCATGACGGTTACAACCGGTGGTCGAGGAATCAGATTATCACTTTCTTCTTCATCGTATTCTTCCAGAATTTTAGAAACGACATCTTCAATTTTAATCGCCTCAACTTCAAAACCTAACTCTGCTGCAACGATCGCAGCTGTTTCAAAATCAATTTCCTGATTAATGCTGACCATGGTACCTGCGAGCATTAAAGTTTTAATGACTTCGGTAGCACTTATTTCAAGAATATCGGCTAGCTCACCAACGGTTAAAATCTCAGGTATTTCAAATGTCTGATTTAACTGAACGGATTTCTTTTTTTCATCTTTAATTCGTTTGTAAACACTTCTAGCAGTCTTTTCTTTTTTACTATGGTCTCTGACCTTTGGTTGCTGACTCTGATTGCTTGAAACGGGTCTTTTTTTATCGTCTGTTCTTTTCGGCACATTGCCCCCTGTTTTTTGTTGGTTTTTTTGTGGTGGTTTTGTTGATTTAGGCTGTTTTTTTATATCCGTACTTGTTTTTGGGGTAACCTGACTCGTTTTTGCAGTCTCAGCAGTCTTGACCGATTCTTTTTTCTTCTCTGGTTCTCGCTCTGCTAGATACTTATCTTTATCGAATTTCTTTTCAAATTCAGTAATTTGTTGATCAGTCAGGGCGCTCATATGGTTTTTTACAGGAATATTGTGCTTATTTAAAATAGCTACGAAATCTTTACTGGGAATATTATATTTTTTTGCTAAATCGTATACTCTTAATTTTGACATATTATTCCTCCCTTCAATATTTAATTATTTCATTTGTTTTTTCTCTGACAGTTGCTGCCGAACAGTCTCGACAACATCACTTTCTACTTTTCTTTTAAATGCCCGTTCCAGGTAATTTTTGTTCAGGAATTGATCCACACATGCTTCGGACTTGCACACATAGGCACCACGTCCATTTGCTTTACCAGTGGGATCAAAAAAAATTTCTCCAGATTTATCTGATACGATCCTAAATAAGTCGCGTTTATCAAATTTCAAATGGCAGATAACACAGGTTCTCTGTGGAATTTTTTTCATTGTACCTCCCCGACATTGTTCATCTAAGTATTATAGCATAAAAAAGCTATATTATTGATTAAACCTTTAGTTTTCAAGATCTGAAGTATCTTCAAGTATGGGCTCTTGATCTACAATTGATCCATCTAAAACTTCCAATTCTTCAGCAGATTCCAACTCTTCTTTTAGTTCTAGTAATATATCATCTAATTCTCGGTTTTCTTCTTGAGGAACTTTATGTTGATTCACATAATCGATTTTACTCTTGATATCAATTTTCCAGCCGGTTAGTTTAGCTGCCAGTCGGACATTCTGTCCTTCTTTTCCAATAGCCAGCGATAACTGGTAATCATCGACAATAGCAATTGCTGTTTTATCTTCTTTATTTGCTATAATTTCGACCACTTTAGCGGGACTCAAGGCATTGGATAAATACTCTTCGATATTATCACTCCATTTAATCACATCGATTTTCTCGCCCTGGAGCTCATTGATAATATTCTGCACCCGAACCCCTTTTTGCCCCACACAGGAACCAACCGGATCAATGCTTGGGTCATTAGCTTTGACCGCTACCTTTGTTCTGGAACCTGCTTCTCTGGAAATGGATACAATATCGACAATGCCGTCGAATATTTCAGGAACTTCAGATTCAAACAAGCGTTTCACCAAGCCCGGATGGGTCCGGGATACATTTACCTGTGGACCCTTGGTTGTTTTCTTGACCATCAGCAGGTAAACTTTTAGTCGCTGATTCAGTGTATATTTCTCTCCGGTTGTCTGCTCTGAAGGCAGCATCACCGCCTCAAGTTTTCCAACCTCAACATAAACGATACTCTTTTCAATCCGTTTGATAATGCCAGTTAGTACTTCATCTTGTCGCTTGAGATAATCATCATAGATGATATTGCGCTCAGCTTCTTTAATTCGTTGAATGATAAGTTGTTTAGCATTTTGAGCGGCAATTCGTCCAAAATCTCTGGGTCTGACTTCTTTTCTGAAAAAATCACCAACAGCATAGTTGCTGTCAACTTCACGGGCTTTTTCCAAAGAAATCTGACTGTGATCATTTTCGGGAACTTCAACAATTTCTTTTAATGCAAATACCTGAATATCACCATTTTCCCGGTCAATATTAATCTCAACGTTATGGGAGTTACCATAATTTTTTTTGTATGCTGTGGTAATGGCAGCTTCAATTGCTTGAATTAGTTCTTCTTTATCAATCGATTTTTCTTCTTGAATTACATCCAGAGCACGTATAAACTCCTGATTCATATTGATTTTCTCCGCCTTCCGTATTATTCAGCTGATGGAAGAGGTTTGAAATTCAACTCATCCAACCGATTTGCTTTCGCGATTTTACTATTGTCCAGTGTCAGCATTTCACCTGTTTCCAATTCAAGGGTTAATTGCTCATTATTATATGATTTTAAGATCCCCTCGATGTCTTTTTTTCCATCTAGTGGGGCGAAAAGGTGGATGGCAATTTTCTTATTAAGATTTGCCAGAAAATGTTTTTCTTTTTTTAAAGGTCGATCCATACCTGGTGAAGATACTTCCAAAAAATAACTTTGTTCAATGGGATCCTTTTCGTCGAGCAATTCACTGATTTGTCGGCTGACTATTTCACAATCGTCTAATGAAATTCCATTTTCGGAATCAATAAAAAGGGTTAGACACCAGTCTTTTCCCTTTTTATCAAAAGTCAGATCTGTTAATTCATAACCAAGCGATTCTACCGCTGGTGCAGTTAATTCTTCCAAGAAGAACTCTTTCGATACTTTTTTCATACTTATTCCTTTTCATTTATTTTTATTCTAAATCATTTAGGGACGATTTTTTATATTTTTAATCATTATTGATGCCTACTCGAAAAATAGTTAAGAGTGGGTCTCCCCACTCTTAATGAAATACTATATAATTGAATAAACAATTAAATAAATCATATCCCGAAAAACACTTAAACTTCTAAAATTTCTGCTTCTTTTTCTTTTAGAATGGTTTCAATGTTTTTAATCTCGTCGTCCGTTACCTTCTGAATTTCTTTTTCACCTTGTTTTAAATCATCTTCGGTGATCAGTCCTTCTTTTTGACCGTCTTTCAATTCTTGAATGGCGTGTCTGCGGATATTTCGCATCGCAACCTTACACTCTTCACCGTATTTTTTTACCAGCTTAACAAGTTCTTTTCGCCGTTCTTCAGTTAATTGGGGAATTAGCAATCGAATGATCTTTCCATCATTTGAAGGATTAAAACCTAAATCTGACTTTAAAATACCTTTTTCAATAGCTGGGATAGCCGTAGCATCATAAGGTTGAACAACGATCATTCTCGCTTCAGGGGTACTTATATTTGCTAATTGATTTAAACCCGTGGGCGAACCATAATAATCTACCATTACCTTATCAAGAATCCGCGGATTTGCCCGTCCTGCCCGTAAGCTGCCAAGACTCTCATTAAGGTTTTTTAGTGCCTTATCCATTTTTTCATTTGCTGTTGCTTTAATCTCATTTACCATCTTCTACACCTCCTGAATAATTGTTCCGATTTTTTCGCCCATGATCGCACGTAAAATATTTTTCGGTTCATTTAAACCAAACACTAGAATAGGAATGTGATTATCCATACATAAGGAAGTTGCTGTCGAATCCATAACCTTCAGACCTTGATTAAGCACATCAATGTATGATAATTCAGAATAGCGTATTGCATCAGGGTTAACCAGCGGGTCAGAATCGTATACTGCATCTATGCTTTTCGCAAGAAGAATTATTTCAGCATCAATTTCAGCCGCTCTCAGTGCTGCGGTTGTGTCGGTTGTGAAAAAGGGATTTCCGGTGCCACAGGCAAAAATGACAACTCTTCTTTTTTCGAGATGACGAACTGCTTTTCTGCGGATATAAGGCTCTGCAATTTGCTTCATTTCGATAGCTGTCTGAACACGCACAGGTACTTCCATTTCTTCCAGAACATCTTGTAAACCAAGCGCATTAATGCAGGTGGCAAGCATTCCCATGTAGTCTGCGGTGGATTTATCCATACCTTCACCACTTCGTCCCCGCCAAAAATTACCGCCGCCCACAACAATGGCAATTTCAACTCCCAACTCAAAAACTTCTTTGATCTGGCAGCATATTGATTGTACCGTTGGAGTATCGATACCATGACCAGCGTTGCCTGCTAATGCTTCACCGCTTAATTTTATGATGACACGTTTGTATTTCGGTTCCAAAAAGACTCCCCCCTTCATTTTCTATATTATATCGTAACTGTCTACAATTTACAATCTTATCAACGGTAAAAAAAGAACACGAATGTGTTCTTTTTAAGCGTTTATGCGTTTAATTGCTTCGCTACTTCTTCGGCAAAATTTTCTTCTTTTTTCTCTAAACCTTCACCCATCTGGAATCGGGCAAATCGTCTGATTTTAACATTTTCGCCGATAGTCATGATTTGTTCCTTAACCAGATCTTCAATCGTCAGGTCCGGATTTTTAACAAAAGGTTGTTCCAAAAGACAGATTTCTTTATAATACTTACTGACACGACCTTCTACCATTTTATCAACGATCTTTTCTGGTTTACCTTCATTTAAAGCTTGAGCGCGAAGAATTTCTTTTTCTTTTTCAATTTCATCGCTAGGCACTTCTTCTTTGGTCACATATAGTGGGTTGGCAGCTGCAATGTGCATCGCTACGTCTTTAACAAAGGTTTTAAATCCTTCATTTTTTGCAACGAAATCAGTTTCGCAGTTCACTTCCACAAGAACGCCGATTTTTCCACCCATGTGAATATATGACTCAACGATACCTTCCGCGGCAACACGACCCGCTTTTTTGTTGGTTGCTGCCAGTCCTTTTTCTCTTAAAAAGATCATCGCGTCTTCGATATTTCCATCTGTTTCAACTAAGGCTTTTTTGCAGTCCATCATACCGGCACCGCTTTTAGCTCTTAATTCTTTTACTAATTTTGCGTCCACTTTTTTCCTCCTGATCGTAATTATAAATTATTCTACTTCGGTAACTACAGCAACTTCTTCAACAACTTCAACTTCGACGACAACTTCTTCGACAACTGGAGCTGCTACTGGCGCTACAACAATTTCTTCTTCGACTTGCTCGCCCTGACGTCCTTCAATAATTGCATCTGAAATAACAGAAAGGATTAAAGCAACTGCGCGGATCGCATCATCATTACCAGGAATGATGTAGTCAATTTCATCAGGATCACAGTTTGTATCGACAATTCCAATAATTGGAATACCTAGTTTTTTAGCTTCTGCGATAGCAATTCTTTCTTTTTTAGTATCAATAACAAAAATAGCTCCTGGAACACCCTTCATATCTTTGATGCCACCCAGGAATTTTTGTAATTTTTCACGTTGACGTTTTAGTTTAATAACTTCTTTTTTAGGTAGAAGTGCATAAGTACCATCTTCTTCCATTTGTTCGAGTTCATTTAATCGGTCAATTCGTTTGCTGATGGTACCAAAGTTTGTTAAGGTTCCACCTAACCACCGATGATTAACACAGTAGCTTCCACTGCGCTTTGCTTCTCGTTCAATACTGGTCTGAGCTTGTTTTTTTGTACCGACAAAAAGAATTTCTTCTCCGTTTTCAGCCAGCTCTTTGACAAAGTTATAAGCTTTTTCGATTCTCTTCACAGTTTGTTGTAAATCAATGATATAAATACCATTTCTTTCTGTGAAAATATACGGAGCCATTTTCGGATTCCATCGTCGTGTCTGGTGTCCAAAATGCACCCCTGCTTCTAATAATTGCTTCATTGAAACACATGCCATAATTTATTCCTCCTTGGTTTTTCCTCCATCCTCATCAATCAAGAACATCGACCTTAAAACAGGCACCTGATGTCTCTCAGAGAATGTGTGTAATACATACCCAAATATAATAGCACAATCATTCAAATTGAGCAAGTTTTATTTTGAGTAAGTTTTTTTATTCAAAGTAAATATTTTTGGTAATTTTCCCGTTTGTCAGATATATTGAACACACTTTCAACATAGTTCATGTCAATTTTAAAATCGTCCTGTTCATAATCTGAAGCATAGAAAGATATTTCTTCCAATAGTTTTTCCATAACCGTATGCAGTCGCCGGGCACCAATATTTTCATCATCTTCATTTTGAAGATAAGCAATCTTGGCAATATGTTTAACTGCGTCCTCCTCAAAAATAAGATTGACATCCTCTGTTCGTATGAGTTCCTGATATTGCTTAATTACTGAATTTTCAGTATGGGTTAGAATCTGGATAAAGTCTTCTTCTGTCAAGCTGTCAAGATGGACACTAATGGGAAAACGACCCTGAAGCTCAGGAATCATGTCTGATATCTTTGAAACATGAAAGGCCCCAGCCCCAATAAATAAAATAAAATCCGTTTTAATCGGACCATATTTTGTATTGACGGTGCTTCCCTCAACAATCGGTAGGATATCACGCTGGACGCCTTCTCTTGAAACATCCGGTCCATGATTATTACTATTTCCGATAATTTTGTCAATTTCGTCAATAAATATGATGCCATTCTGTTCGGCATCCTTGACACCCAATTCATTAACCTGATCCATATCGATAAGTTTCTGGGCTTCCTGATTGATCAGTATTTTTCGGGCCTCGGAAATTTTCACGTTCTTCTTCTTTTTCTTCTGGGGCATAAAATCACCCAGGATATCATTCATATTAAAAGACATACTATCATTGTTCATGCCCTGCATAACACCAATGGTCTTCGATCCATCGTCATCTACTTCAATTTCGATGATCTGGTCTTCTAACTGGCCCGCTTCTAATTCTTTTGACAAAGCTTCACGTTTTTCTTTTTTTGTTTTTTCCTTTTCGCCATCGACTTCCAATTCGGATTGTGTGGGTGCCGTAGATGGCGAAGGTTTCATAAAAATGTCAAAGGGTGTTTTTAAGGTTTCTTTAATTTTTTTTGAAGGAACCAGCGTATCAAGAATGATTTTATTGGCATTCTTTTGGGCTTCAGCATATACCTCTTTCATTTTTTCCTGTTGAACATTTCTGATCGATGTCGTGACAAGATCGCGAACCATGGATTCGACATCGCGACCGACATAGCCGACTTCGGTAAATTTTGTAGCTTCAACCTTGATAAACGGCGCTTTTACCAGTTTTGCCATTCTTCTGGCAATTTCTGTTTTCCCCACCCCGGTAGGTCCGATTAAGATAATATTCTTGGGCGTAAATTCATCAATCAGATCCATCGGCAGAAGTGATCGACGATAACGGTTTCTGATAGCTACTGCCACAGCTTTTTTAGCTGATTCCTGGCCAATAATATAGCGGTTTAATTCAGTAACAATTTTTTTAGGTGTTAATTCTTTCATAATCACTCTTCCGTTTCTATAATACTTCAACAGAAATATTATTATTTGTGAACACACATATTTCTGAGGCGATTTTCAGTGATTCATAAACCATTTCTTCGGCACAAAGATTTGAATGGTTTTTTAGCGCTCGAGCTGCCGCAAGGGCATAAGATCCGCCAGAACCGATAGCGGCCACATCATCATCTGGCTCAATGACTTCCCCATTTCCTGATAAGACCAGGGTTTCTGTTTCGTCCATAACAATTAACAGTGCTTCAAGCTTTCTGAGAATTTTGTCCGAACGCCATTCTTTTGCCAATTCTACTGCCGACCGTTTCAGATTGCCATTATACTGTTCGACCTTATGCTCAAATTTCTCACAGAGAGTGAATGCATCAGCAACTGAGCCGGCAAACCCCACTAAGATTTTATCATTGTAAATTCGTCTGATTTTTGTTGCTTTATTTTTCATAATTGTTTTTTCGCCCATGGTTACCTGACCATCTCCCGCAATGGCAACCTGACCGTTATGGCGTATTCCAACAATGGTTGTTGCATGAAACATATTATTTTCTCGCTTTCCTATTTAATCAAATCGGCTGCTATTGCCCCACTGGTGCTTTATACCCACAGTCTTTTTTATCGCAATAGATCGATTTTCGCTTACCCAAACCTTTTTGAAAAAGTGTTGATCCGCAAACCGGACATTTGTCTGGGATTGGTAAATCCCAATTCATATAGTCACAGTCCGGATAATTGCTACAGGAATAAAAAGTTCGTCCAGTTTTGGAGGTTCGTTTGACAATATCGCCTCCACAGACAGAACAAATGCCACCTGTTTTTTCGAAAAAAGGTTTCGTGTTTTTACATTCCGGAAAACCCGGACATGCTAGAAATCGCCCATATTTCCCTTTTTTTATAACCATCCGTCGTCCACATAATTCACAATCTTCATCAGATTCAGGGTCAGCGATTGTCACAGACTCGGCATTTTCCTGGGCGTTAGTCAGTTCCTTTTCAAAACTTTTATAAAAGTTTTTCAGGAGTTCAATCCAGTCTGTTTCCCCCTCCGAAACTAAATCAAGACGATCTTCCATTTCTGCCGTAAATGAAATATTTACCACATCACTAAAGTATTCTTTCATCAAATGGGTAACCGTAATGCCGAGTTCTGTCGGCTTAAAATGCTTATCTTCAACTTCCACATAATCACGATTTTTAATGGTAGCGATGGTAGGGGAATAGGTGCTAGGCCTACCAATTCCTTTTTCTTCTAATATTTTAACTAATGATGCCTCAGTGTAACGAGCTGGGGGCTTTGTAAATTTTTGTTCTCTAGAAGTCTTAAGTCGAATCAGGTCATCACCTGCGACTAATTCTGGCAAGATGCTATCATCATTCTTGCCAGCATTTTTACCAACCCGGGTAAATCCATCAAACTTTTGGGTTTCACCTTTTGTTTTAAAAATTAGATTACTACAGGCAACATCGACATCAGTCACATAATACTGGGCATCAGCCATTTGACTACAGAGCAGTCGTTCCCATATGAGTTTATATAGTCGATATTGATCAGATTCTAATGAATTTCGAGCTTGTTCTGGCGTTAACATAACCGATGATGGACGTATGGCTTCATGTGCGTCTTGTACATTTTTCTTTTTACTGACTTTTTTTTCATTACCTAAATAATCATCACCAAAATGCTGTCTGACATATTCTTTAGTCTCAGAAATCGCTTCATCCGCTATTCGGGTTGAATCAGTTCGTAAATAGGTAATCAGACCTGTCAATCCGCTGCCTTTTATGTCTACACCTTCATATAGTTGCTGAGCCAGACGCATGGTCCGTTGGGTTGTAAAACCAAGCACCTTGTATGCTTCCTGCTGAAGCGTACTGGTAGTAAAAGGCAGGGGTGGTTTTTGATAGCGCGTTCTCTTTTTGACGTTGCTAACTACACTTTCATTTTCTTCTACAACTTTTTCCAAACGGATAGCATCTTCGGCATTGGTGATGGTCTTCTTCTTACCGTCTTCGGAGTAAAATTTTGAAACAAATGATTTGTCATCATCGTGTTTTTTTAAGAGCAGCTCCAGATTCCAGTATTCCTCCGGAATAAATGCAGCGATTTCCTCTTCCCGATCGACGATAATCCGGGTGACAACTGATTGAACGCGACCGCCACTCAATCCCTTCTTGACCTTTTTCCATAAAAATGGACTAAGTGAATAACCAACCAATCGATCAAGGATCCGTCGCGCTTGCTGCGAATTAACTAGATCAATATCAATCGTTCTTTTGTTTTCAATGGCAGCATTGACAGCCTTCTTAGTAATTTCATGAAACTCAATCCGACATTTCGTATCTAAATCAATTTCAAGAAAATTAGCCATATGCCACGAAATAGCCTCCCCTTCACGATCAGGGTCAGTAGCAAGATAGACCAGATCTGCTTTTTTGGCAGCGGTTTTTAAACTTTTTAACAATTGGGCCTTGCCCCGTATTTTAATATACTCTGGTTTAAAATCTTCTTCTATATTAATACCAATCCGACTTTTGGGCAGGTCGATTACATGTCCCATAGTAGCTTCAACTTCAAATCCTTTTGGTAAATATTTTTTAATCGTTTTAGCTTTTGCCGGTGACTCAACGATAACTAAGGTTTTACTCATTGACTACCTCCTTCTTTCTTAATATTGTGATGTGTATTCTCTAAAATAGCCATATTATAGCAAATAATTCTACTATATACAAAACCTATGCATTCGAATATAACCCATTGTCCTTAAATTAACACAATATTTCCATATTTTATCAGAATAATTTCTTCTATTTCCATCATCGTCAATACACTATTCACGCGGTTGACCGGTAAATCTGAACAAGCTACCAGCGCATCAATCGTCTGATACCCTTTTTTAATAAGGTCTAGAATCAACTGCTCCTCAGGCGTTGCCATTGTTAATCCTGACGACTGGTTATTGAAATTGTTTTTTTTCTCGGCTTGATCAAAAACAATGTAATCCTCGAGAATATCATTCGGCTCAGTAACGAGTTTTGCCCCCTCTTTGAGTAACTGATTTCCACCTGCCCAACTCGTTCCACAGATCTCCCCTGGAATCACATAGATGTTTTTACCTTGCTCTAAAGCATGGTTGACTGTAATCAATGAGCCACTTTTCTTTCTGGCTTCAATCACCAGTATGCCCTGAGAAAGCCCGCTGATGATCCGATTGCGCTGCGGAAAATGGTAAGGTAGTGGCTTCTCGCCTAAATTAAACTCTGAAATAACGAGCGCTTTCTCTGCCATTAGCTCAAAGAGTTTTTTGTTAACCCGAGGATAGCAGATATCGATACCAGTGCCTAATACCCCGATGGTGCTCCCCAGTTCATTGACACTGCTCCAATGACTCTTACCATCAATACCAGTGGCTAAACCGCTGACGATTGTAACGCCACGGGATGAAAGCGACGAAGCGAATAATTTGGCGTATTTTTCACCTGCGACAGTGGGATTCCGGGAGCCGATAATCCCAATCGATAATGGGGCATTCAATAAGGATAGATCGCCCCTGGCATACAGGCCTAAAGGTGGCATATAAAGATTCAACAGCGATTCCGGAAATCCCGGATGACAACGTGGAATTAGCACAATGTTGTTTTTCTTCATATATGACAAATCGTGCTTGGCTTTTTCGAGCGTTCTGATCTGACAAAAATAATCTACCGTCTTCTGGTCCACGATTCGTGTCTTTAAAAGAATTTCAGGGCTTAATGAAAAAATTACTTCAGGAGATGTAAATTGTTCCAGTAGCATATTTTTTTGTTTGATAGACAGTTTTTCAACACCCATAAACCATAGCCAATAAATTAAATCTTCCACGACTCACATTTCCCTTCAAATTAGTTATTCTTTATACTACCACAATTATGATGACAAATAAAACCCTTAACAAACAAAAAACGGCACTGGAGATCAGATCTCAGCGCCGGGTTCTAAAGTTTAATTTTTTTGATTACTCAATCACTTTTAAATTTGTATCAATGTTCTTAGTAACATCTTCTCCAAACCATTTCATTGATATCTCAGTTAGTTTTCCATTTTGTCTTAAGGTGTCTAAAGCTGTGTTTAATTGTTCGTTGAATGCAGTATCCGCTTTTCGAACAGTAATACCGATTGGTTCATTTGACAAAACATCAGAGGAAATAGCGTAGATCTCAGGTTTTAAAGTGGTGTAAAACTGAGCAACACTAATATCTGTCATAATATTATCAATCTGTTTTCCTTCAAGAGCAGCGAAGGCATCAAGCATCGCATCATATTTATTCACAGTATATTCTACATTTTCCTGGGTTTTTAAAGCTTCGGCCGCATAATCGGCAGTGGTTTCAATTTGAACACCAACCGTTTTTCCGGCCAAATCTTTTGGCGTTTCAGCTGGGGTTGCATCCTTGCGTGATACAATTACAATCCCATTGGTAAGATAAGGGTCGGTCATATTAAATCCCGCTAGTCGTTCGTCAGTAATACTGGTCCCCGATAAAACAATGTCATACTGGTTTGCATTAAGACCATTGAAAATTCCATCCCATGCAGTTGGAATCCACTCGATTTCGACCCCAAGTTCATCAGCTAAAGCTTGGCCCAGGTCAATATCGAAGCCGACAAGCTCATTATTTTCATCTCGGAACTCCAGGGGTAAATACATATCGTTTGTTCCGGCGGTCAAAACCCCATCAGCCAATGGATCTTCAGTGTTGGCAGAGTTACTTCCACATCCCGATAAAAACAGTGAAATTCCTAATACAATTGCAATCAGTACATAACTTTTTCTTTTCATTTATTCCTCCTGTAGTATAAACTTTGTCTTTCATTATATTTGGCAACGTATGAAAATTCAAGTATTATTTATTCAAACAAATTAACAGATGGATTCCTGTTTAGTGGATGAGCCCAACTGTTTATTCGTTTTGTTATTTTATTATCGCATTTATCATTCCCGATTTCCTGGTATTAAAAGGACGGACGCTGAGGCGTGACGGACGATATTATGACTGACACTGCCTAAAAATATCTCTTTGATAAACCCCCGTCCCTGAGTTCCCATAACGATCAAAGGAATTTTTTCTTCATTGAGTAGTTTAATGATTTCTGAAGTAGGGGATCCGAAACGTATTTGTATATCAACGCTAACGTTATTCAGCGTCAACAGCTCATCCTTAAGCTTTTGAAGACGATCATGATCAATTTCGTTAAACTCAACCAAGCGATGCAAAAGATAGGGGTTAATTTTCGATTCATCTTGGATATGGAATATCGTTACTTTTTTAAGACCGTTTCTTACCATCTCCTTGACTTGTTCAAATGCGACATCGGCATTTTTAGAAAAATCTGTGGGAAACAAAACATGGCGTATCAGGTTAAAATTGTCCTCCGGTGTTTGCTTTCCATTATTATCACGAATGACCAAAATTGGCTTTACGGCACCATATAAAATATTATACGCAATTCCCCCCAAAAACAGGGAACTGACAATTGAGTGCTTCTCGGCACCAACAACGATCAAAGAATATTGATCTTCCTCCGCAATCTGATTGATTTCATGCTTGATATTACCGGAAATAATCTGTGTTTTAACGGTAAATCCCTGTTCAATTAAAATCGCTGATTGTTGCTTTAGATTTTCATCAAAGATCGATCTTAAATAGGAATTAACACCGGCGTCAACATCCTGAGGGTTAAAACATTGTAAGAGCAAACATTCCTTTGCACCAAGAGACCTCAAACTTCGAATAAACTCCACCATTTCTGAAGATGCATTAGAAACCTCAGAAACAACAATTATTTTATCAAACATATCAACCCTCCATAATTAAAAAATAATCCACCACGCAAATAACTTTATTATCTTTATAACCTTTTTGGAGTTGGTTAAACGATTTTTTATATTTTGATCATTGAAAGCACTTTGATTGTAAAATAAAACCTGATGTAAACATCAGGCTGTTGGTTTGTTTCAATCGGTAAATGATCTTATCGTTCGGTACCAATAAAAAACAGGGCGACTGTCCCCGGGCCGCAATGGGCACCAATGACTGGTTCAATCAGGTGAACCAGAATATCTTCTGTACCAAATTTCTGTTTTATTTTATCAGCCAGATAGAGGGCATCTTCCAGACAATCCCCGTGAGAAATATAAATGGTCTGTCTTTTGGGATCAATGGCGGTTTTTTCCATCTGTTCCAAAAGCACACGAAGAGAATTCTTTCGGCCCCGTACCTTAGATATCGGAATCAAGCGACCATAATCATCCATGTGCATGACCGGTTTAATGCTGAGCACCGTCCCCATGATTGCACTTGAGGCTGACACTCGTCCCCCACGCATCAAAAAAAATAAATCGTCCACAGTAAACCAGTGACAAAGATGCAATCGGTTCTCAATGAGCCAATTATAAACCGAATCAATTGACTGTCCGTCTTCTCGAAGTTTTGCGGCATGGGTTACTAACAGGCCCTCACCAAGGGATGCACCCAGGGTATCGACCGACAAAATTTTAGCATTCGGATACTCTTTTTTCATTTCCTCCAGCACCTGACTACCAGTTTGATAGGTTGCACTGAGGGCAGATGAAAACCCGATATAAAGAAGATCGCTACCTTGGCTGAGAATACGCTCAAATAAATCGCGACAGGTGCCTGAACTCATGCAAGAGGTTGTGATGACTTCTTTATTTCTCATCCGTTTATAAAAATCCGTTAAGTCCGTTCGTTGCCCTTTAACGTAACTCTCATATTCTTCTTCACCGATTCGGTATAAAAGGGATAATATATGCAGGTTATATTGATTGATTAATTCATCTGGCAAATTAGCAGAAGAGTCCGTTACAATTTCAAAACTCATTACTTCAACTCCTTTTTTTAGCGTTGACACCATACTAATACAGAATCAGCGACAAATCAAGCAGAAGCGGTTATTTATATTCCTAAATTTTAATTTGATTCTATACCAAGCAATTATTTAATCACACCTGTATATTTTTATTTTAGTACCTGATTATTCTCGTCTAGCATAAACTTATTAAGCGTTTCCAGATCATCTTCTTCAGCTTTGATCAGCTGCAATGAATTATTCATATTTAGTGTCAACTGAACGAGGTTTTCCCGGTGATTTTTTATAAATTCATTTGAATTTAATGCCTGAATTCTAGCTGCACATTTCTGACTGGCAGTTTTTATGTGCTCATTTAAAGCATCTACCGTATCAGCCAGTTTATTTTTCTCTGCTACTAAATGATTGTTTTCAGTCATTAGTACACTTCTCTCCCGAAGAATATCGTCGTACTGACTTTGTAAGATAGATTTAGCTTCCTGTTTTTGCTCAACAAAAGCGCTTCCCAAATCATTCCCAGTCAGATTTTCTTTTACATAAGTTTCAAGCTCATTATTCAACTCACGCACCATTGTTTTCAATTGATCTAATTGAGCCTTCATTTCCTGGCTTTCCTGTTCATAACTTAGGTATTCCTCAAGTTGCTTTTGTGATTCTCTGGGATCTGTATTGAAAGGTTCAGATTGCTGCGGGTTTTGATTGACGCTCAGTTCACTGATTAACTGACTCAATTCCACATTTTCTCTTTTTAGTTCGTCAATCTGATTTGACATTTCACTTTTTGAACTTTTGCAGAGATTATACATTTCGCCATATTGATCACGCTCCTGTTTTAACATCGTTATCATGGCTGCATATTCTTCAAGCCGATTATTGAAGGATTCCTCAGCACTGCTTAAATTTTCACTTAAATTGTCAATATACTCCGTTACTTGCTTCTTATTGTATCCGCCCATTTCTTTTCCAAAAGATAATTTAGTTTTCGATTTTACGGACTTATCTCTGAGTTCATCTAAGGTTAGTTGTTCGGATTTTTTTGCCATGATTCATCATACCTTTCTAAATTACTGTTTGACAACGAGACGCTGATTGATTTCTAATGAATAGTGCTTACAGGAACCAGACTTCAGCTCCAAGATCCAATATGCTTTTTTGATATGGGGACTAACTTTTCCCGGGTTCATTTCCTGTTCCATATGCAGTATATCTCCGTCCTTTGACAGAAATATCACATCAATCGGAAATTTCATTCCAAAGGTATGAACCTGATTGCATTTTTTTAGTAGCAGTCCCTGGTTTTCAGCCAATCCCGCTGTTCTTAATAAACCGATCAATCGGGTAATAAAACGATCCGCTACTTTCACCTCATCACATAACACCTTATCATTATTTAAAATGCTACAATTTTTCATCTATTATACCCTTTAAGCAAACTGTTTAACAAGCTGTAAAATCGTAGGTCCCAAAAGAACGATAAACAAAACCGGGAGCACGAAAAATACCAGTGGAATCATCATTTTTACCGGTGCTTTCATTGCTTTTTCTTCGGCGCGTTGCCTTCTTTTTATCCGCAATTCTTCCGACTGGGCCTTGAGTACATGATTAATCGGGATCCCTAATTGTTCAGCCTGAATAATTGAGCCCACAAAGGTCTTTAATTCTTCAACCGAATTACGATCAGCCAGACTCTTTAGCGCATCTTTTCGCGGCTTTCCAAAGTTGATTTCGGTATGGACAATATTTAACTCCACCACCAGTACCCCACTTAAACGTTCACCAATTTTAATTAAGGCTGAATCAAAACCCAGCCCAGCTTCCATGGTGACACATAAAATATCCATTATATCCGGTAATTCGTTAGAAATGGCACCTTGACGTTTCTTAATTTTGAGTTTTAAAAAAATCACCGGTAAAACGACCCCTAACAGCATACTAACAAAAACAAATAACAATTCGTTTGCGATATTCCAGCGGGTAAATAAGGTCACAATAAACGCCCCAATAAAAAAGCCTCCAAAAACGACAATCCGAATGGCATTATATTCATTAACGGCAAGTTGCAAACCGGCAAGCTTCAGGTTTGTTTCCGTTTTTTTATTAGTTGCACCGCTTTTTTGGGGAAATAGTGATGATATTTTCTTGATTAGCGATTGATAGACCGGCAGAATAACCCGTTGAAAAAAAGGCTTCTCAAACTCATCATCGAAATCATTTTTAGTTCTTTTTTTAATCGAATTTAGTCTTTTCTTTTTGGTATCAGCGATGCTTGCTTTATTATAAAAAATAATCAGAATCAGCACAAAAAGCAGGGCCGAAACGCTTATTGCTAAAAACATCATTGAATGCCACCTCATTTCAATCATAATTTTATCATTTGACTTAATGCTTAGAATTTGATATTGACAATTTTTCGGATTAACAGGTACCCGATCAGCTCCAGAACCATGGCAACGATAACCATCGCGATACCAAGATTGGATTCAAAGAATATGGTCACATAATCAGGATTGAAAAGCATAAAGACCAGAATAATCACCACCGGCATTAAGCCAACCACAAGACCGGAGGTTCTGGCTGTGGCAGTCAGTACTTTTATCTCATTTTTTATTTTAAACCGCTCCTTGATGGTACCCGAAATATTTGTCAAGATTTCCGAAAGATTACCCCCGGTTTGGCGCTGAATAAGAATCGCTGAAACAATCATCATAAAGTTCTGGCTGCCTATTTTATCTGACAGCCGGGTTAAAGCGGTTTCAATCGAGCTTCCCAACTTTAATTCCTTGACAACCCGGCCAAATTCTTCCGAAATCGGATTTGGCATTTCCGTTGAAATACTGACCAGGGCCTGTTGAAAAGTGAGTCCGGCCTTCAAACAACTGCTCATAATGCTGATGGCATCAATTAGCTGCTGTTCAAACAATTCGACCCGTTTCGCTCTTTTTTTGTTGACATATAAGGGTGGGGCTAATAATCCAAAAACCAATACGATAATTACAAAAATGATATTAGCACCCAGCATAAACAGCAGGGTTGAGGGAACAACGGTCAAGACAAGCCAGAATAGCAGAAATTCTGATGGCCTGATCAGAATTCCCGACATCGACAAGTCGTTTCCCAGTTTTTTAAGAACCTTGTGTTTGGACTTGTCGCGATTTCTTTTAACTTTTTTCAAATTTTCTAAATCTGAATTTCCCTCGCTTGTCATTGCCTCAAATCGCTTTTGCATCTGACGCTGATCGGCAGATATGGCGTACAGTAACAGCAATACCAGAAAGAAAATTGTGATCATAATTAGCAAGGTGACTATTATCGCATTCATTGTATTACCTCGTTAACGTTTCTTTATTCAATAAACCAGTCATCGTTGATCATGACACCATTGTGAGCAATTTTTTCTAAGCATCGGGGTTTTATTCCCATGCTCTTAAACCGGCCCTTAAATTTTCCATCGGTGTCCAATTGTCCTGTCATTTCATAGCTGAAAATGTCCTGCATGACAATTACATCCCCCTCTAATCCAGTGACTTCGGTAATATTGACTACCTTTCGGGTTCCATCGCGGAGCCGCGATTGCTGGATAATGATGTCAATGGCCGAGGTTGTCTGATCCCGGATTGCCCGTAAGGGCAGATCCATTCCTGACATTAAAACCATGGTCTCAATACGCGACAGCGAATCCCGCGGGGTGTTCGCATGGATCGTGGTCAGGGAACCATCATGCCCGGTGTTCATAGCCTGAAGCATATCAATTGTTTCCGCTGATCGGACTTCCCCAACAATGATTCGGTCCGGCCGCATTCGGAGGGCATTAACAACCAATTCCCGAATCGATATCTTGCCTCTTCCTTCCAGGTTGGAGGGGCGGCTTTCTAGCGTGATGACATGATCCTGGATCAACCGCAGTTCAGCCGAGTCTTCAATGGTGATAATCCGTTCGTTATCAGGGATAAAACTGGATAGAACATTCAGCATCGTTGTTTTCCCGCTGCCGGTTCCGCCCGAAACAATGATATTCAGTTTGCCTTTGACACAGGCTTCCAAAAACGATAACATTTTTTTTGAGATCGAACCATAACCCAGCAATTGATCGGTGGTGATCGGTTTTTTTGAGAATTTTCGAATTGTGATGACTGGTCCCACCAACGAAAGCGGCGGAATCACCACATTTACCCGGGAACCGTCTTGCAGCCGGGCATCTACCATCGGGCTTGATTCATCAATGTGCCGGCCCACCGACGAGACAATCCGGTCAATGACATTCATAACATGCTGATTGTCTTTAAAAACGACCTGAGAAAGCTGAATCTTACCATTTTTTTCAATGTACACCCGATTATATCCGTTAACCATAATTTCGGTAATGTCAGGATCATTTAAAAGAACCTCAAGCGGGCCATAACCAATAATCTCATTAAGTAATTCTTCCGTAATGCGGCTGCGATCGAGCCGGTTGACATTCTCCGCTTCAACGGTCATGACATTTTCCAGGATTCTTAATATTTCAATGGCATTTTCTTTGCCGACCTTTTCAACCTTGTTACTGTTGATTTCATTAATCACTTCCTGATGAACTCTGTTCTTCAGATCCTGATGAATGTCAACATGAAAAACTTCCTGTTTTCCTTCTTCCTGGGCCTTGTCTTTTTCTCCCAGCCGTTGTTGTTCCATTCTTTCCAAAAGTCCCATTTTTTACCTCATCTATTGATTCTTATTAACTGACCCGATGGTCAATGGTATTAACGACATAATTAGCAAGTTTTTTAAGATCTTTGCCGACTTCTGATTTTGGCGCGTCCAAAACAATCGGAATTCCCTTGTTATGAGCGGTCGTCGCCGTCTTAAAATCAAAAGTAATGGTATTTTTAACCGACTCATTTAAAACCCGTTGCATATCTTTTAAACTGATCAGTCCCTTTGTTAGACGGTTGATCACTAATTCTGTTTTTTCTTTCTGCTGCAGCGACTCAAGAATATTGAGGGTGATTTTGGTATTGCGCAAAGTTGAGATATCCTGAACCGAAATCAATAGGATCAGGTTTGAATTCTCAAAAGCAGTCATGGTAATGTCACTAAACACCGGGGCTGTATCAATCAGAATATAATCATAAAAGGGTCGCATCGTGCTGATCATGGTTTCGATATTTTTTGGCGTCACATATTCGGCATACTCTGGACTCTTTGGTGCGCAGATAATGCTGACCCCCGAAAAATGCAAAGCCATCATCCGCTTAATGGCATCAATGTCCCCGGCATCATTACCCTGGGATAATTCAGAAATAGTATCCTTCGGGTCAATATCAAAATAAACATTGACATCCCCAAATTGAAGATCGGCATCAATAATTGCTACTTTCTTGCCCATTTTTGCCAGTGAGACGGCTAAATTTACCGTGAGCGTCGTTCTGCCAATCCCGCCTTTCGCACCAAATACCGTGATGATCCGGGATTGCATGTTATTTGATGCGGCAATATCAGAATTTTCCATCCGGGATTTTTCCATGTAGTGGGCTAATTCAATATTTTCTGCCAATGTCTCGGTATCAATCGGGAACTGCAGTACTTTTCTTATGCCAGCCAGCATGACTTTTTCAATCATACTCACATCAAAACTGTCACATAACAGGATTACTGCACAACCGGGAATTTTAATATAGATCTTTTCAGCCAAATTAATGGCCGCTTTGTAGTCGTTCTCGCACTGAATAATCATCACATGGGGTTTTAAACTAATAGATTTTTCCAGAGCATTTTCATCCAACTTTGAAAACCCGATAAATGCGAGCGTGTCGTTTCGTAGCAGGCTCTTAATTTCATAGATCCGATTGTCATTGTTTCCGACAATCATTACTTTTATCTTTTCCATCGGTTCACCCCATTTCATTCTTTAACTATTTAGCAAGTTTTCGGTCGGTTTATTAAAATGTTACGGTATAAAGGGTCGCGGGCCTAAAATTGTGTTGTCAACTGGGGATCTTAGAACCAGGAGATATTTAGGCGTTTGATCAATTGATAGCGCATAGGTTATTTTTTCTACGTCGCTTGCCGGAACAGAAACCGTAACCGAGGTGTACTCCCCGCCGCTATCGCCTGCGCTGCTTGGTCCAATCTTCAAAATTTCAATGTTTTCGACGACATACTCAGAAACAATTGTTTTATCATTTTTTATCCAGATGGTAACAAGATCGACACGATCACCTTTTGTTAAATAACCACCCACACCCTTTTCTTCATCAACCAGGATCGTTATTCCCCGATAATTTGGTTCAATGGAATAAGACAGATTATTGTTTTCCTGGTTGGTATCGCTTAACCGAGTTGTCAGAATCTGTTCATTGGCTTCAATGTTTTCTTTGGTAATCCGGCCTAAAACATCTTCCAGATTGGCAATTGCCAATTGATGCACCATTTCAACGGGAATCTCTGCGGTTTTTAGCATTTCTTTTTCAATAACGGTGCCTTTGGGAATCGTCTTTATCGCTAAAACAACCGCTTGAGTTTCCTGGTTCTTTCCTTTTTCCAGCGAAGTAGCAAACTGAAAAACGGCAAATCCGGTAATCAATGATACAATCAAGGCGATTATGATGAGTTTTTTCATAAATTTCTCCATTCGACTGATTAATGGTTTATATTAATATATACCCATAATTTAATTAATAATTATTCTGACAGGATCAAATTATATAATCCAAAATCTCCTTCTGTGCCTTCCCCGACATTGCTTCCCGAAGAGGCGCCATTTGATACCATATTTAAGAATGATCCAGTAATATAACCATCATTCGTCTGGTTTTCCAGAAGAAATGCGGCAAAGCCCTCCACCACCACTGTTTTTTTATCGACGCCAAAGGAATAAACGGGAACCTTGACAATTCTCGGACAAGACGCCTCAAAGTTCTCTGTGGTACAGCCATCACCGCCACTGAGAGCTCCAAAATGGGTACAGGATGCATACCGTTCCTCAAAGCCCTGATAGGTGGGACCCACCATATTTCCACTTTCTTCCAACAGCACGTCACCTACGCTGATTTCGCCAGCATAACCCTGGGTAATCCAGATTCGATAGTCGCTGGCTCCGCCCCCTTGTCCATCAAGATCCAGGGCACCAAAGAATGAGGTTGAGCCGCTTTGGATGCCATATTTTAAGGTAACATGAGTCAGGTTGTTGCTGGCAATTCGGGCATCCATTTCTTCTTTGGTCAAACCAATGGGGGCAACCCCACTGGTTCGGATGACCGGAGAAAGTTTTGCGACAGCACTTCTTGAAAGATCAAGATAGTCAATCCCAAATATTTTGGCAAAATACATGGGGACAGTGTTATCAACGGTTACCCGTATTTCCGTGTATTGGCCATTGCTGATTTTACCTAAAACAATATCGTCTTGCGTTAAATCTTCAAATCCATTCAGGCTGGTATAATCAACGGCACTATTTTTTATCTGATTGACCTTTACCGTATTGCCGGTTTCAATGGGTAGCAACCGTCCCGCTGAATACACCGCCGCATCGGCCGCTTTTTGCTGTTCCCCGGTGCTTAAATAGGCCAATCCCAGATCGATCACCAATGCCAATATTCCAAATATAAAAACCATCGATACGGCTACAATAATCAATGCGTCGCCATGTTCTTCATTTTCTATCCTTTTAAAAGGTCGGTATTTATTGAAAACTTCGATTAATTTTTTCATTTACTCTACCTTCATGGTACAGGATGAAGAAAGATTCATGGTTTCACCCTGGACGAAAACACCGACAATTGGTGTTAGAATAGCAATATCATCGCTAATCTCAATTACCACATCTCCAAGACGAGGGTTTGAGACATTCGTAAAAGTAATGTCGATATCAACTGTACTGGCAATGTTCTCCGGAGCAATCGTCCGGATATGCTCTTCAATTGCTGTTTTACTGGTTGAATTAACGATCGCATAGCGTGCACCCTCTCGGGAGGCATAATCAATACTATTCTGGTTCATAAACAACCAACCAAAATCGATGATTCCACACAAAATCATAATCAAAATTGGCAAGGTTAATGCAAGCTCAACAATGGCCTGTCCGTCTTCTTTTTTTATTTTTTTGATTATGTTTGCAAACATTTTCCCTCCCCGATCATTTATAAAAATGATCTTATTATTAAGTCCTTTTGAACCCAACCTATGTCAATTGTTGAATTCATTAAAAAAGGCATATTGATTACGTCTGACAGAAATCTCTACTCTGACGTTGCCAATATGCCACTAGTTTCTTCACCGCAAACGCAATAACTACCAATAGATTTTATAATGCTAATTGGGTTCCAATATCCGTAAAGAATTGGCCAATTTGTGGTCCTAATAACCAGATAGCAGCAATGGCTGCCAAGGCGATCCCGGCAATGATTAATCCATATTCAACCAAACCCTGTCCATCTTCTTCCCTCATCATGTTTGTAAACAAATTTTTCATTTTAGTTCTCCTTTTAATTTTTTTGTGTTCGTTTTGTCAGTTGTGTGCACTATTGCTTTTTCTAAAGTGCCAACTGAGTTCCAATATCCGTAAAGAATTGACCAATCTGTGGTCCTAACAACCAAATTGCGGCAATTGCGGCTAATGCGATCCCGGCAATGATTAATCCATATTCAACCAAACCCTGTCCATCTTCTTCTTTCATCATTCGTACAAATACGCTTTTCATTTTATTTTCTCCTTTTAATATATTATTTATTAGTCTAACTAATAAGTTCTGTCATGCTGCTAATTGAGTGCCGATGTCAGTAAACATTTGGCCGATTTGTGGTCCTAATAACCAGATGGCAGCAATAGCAGCTAGTGCGATCCCCGTTATGATTAGTCCATATTCAACCAGCCCCTGTCCGTCCTCTGTTCTAATTATCCTTGACAATGCATTTTTCATTTCTTTTTTCTCCCTTAATAATTGTTGATTAAATTTCGTAATCGTTAACATTTATTTTCAATCCTTAAAATAACATTCCAAATTCAAATAGATGATCGTTTGCATTTATAAGATTTATAACTAAAACTGAGACAAAACCGGATGCCATAAACGGTCCCAAGGCAACCTTTGATTTTAAATTACCTTTTCTTCTGATAATCAGATAAATTGTGTAGATCATCAAAAAGAATGTCATAATCATAATTGCCGATATAATGCCATATACCCCTAAACAAAAACCAACTGCCGCTGCATATTTTACGTCTCCCCAACCAGCACCCTTTCCGATCATTGCTGGTAAGAAGAAAATAATAAAACCAATCACTAAACCAAAAATATTCATCCCGATACTTGTAATGGGTTACCTTGTTATGACAAAGGCTCCACCGACGAAGATGGTCATTAATACCAGTTCGTTGGGGATTTTTTTTATGCTGATGTCTACTACCGAAAGAATGATACAGATTGAAAAGAGCATCATATATTCCAGTGTTTTTGCTTCAAGTCCATTCAGTTTTACAAAGACTAACCAAACAAATGCATTCATTATCGCCCAAAAGATTGTTTTTGAAACACTGCCTGAAAATTGAGGGTGCTTCAGAATATTAACTCTTTGCTTGATCAAGTATACAGAAGATTTTTCCATCAAAGCGCCAACGACAGCTCCGGTTAATAAAACCAGTACAGTTATTGCAAATTGGTTCATCAGCTCACCTCCAGTAATTTTTGGTAATAAAAAAGCAACGATTTACGCGTTGCACTAAAGGCGAATTAAATACACCTAAAATCTGCAACTGGCTGTCATATAAAAAATTATTTAGACCCTATAGCTTTGCGTCCTCACCTTTCGGTAAGTTTGCCGAATATTAAATTGTCCAACAGGAGAAAACTAGAATAAAAAAACAACGCTCTGACACGTTGCACTAAATACACCATATAATGATGTTATCTTGCAACTGGCTGTCATATAAAAAATTACTTAGACCCTAAAGCTTTGCGTCCTTACCTTTCGATAAGTTTGCTAAATATTCTATTGAGATCATGATAGTTCATTGTATTTGATATGTCAAGAGAATTATTTGCTATATTTTAAATACCGAGCATATTAAAGAGTAATATTTTGCACATTATTTTTTATTTGTCATACTAAACATAAAGATACGAATTCATTATGTTCGTCGATGTTTCTCAACATTCATTCGATTATCCTTAAATTATGTTGCATCTAATTGTTATATAGTTATCAATATTATCTTTTATTATGATAATCTAATATTATTGCCATTCTTTAGAAATGTTAATTTTTAATGCTGCAAATACTTAAGCCATCGAAAAAAAAAACACGCTAACCTCAGAGATGATTTTATAGTTATAATTTTTACATAAATACATTTGTTCGCCTTGTTGTATTCCCTCTAAAAAATACTTAATAAATAATTAAGTATTTGACACAGAAAGCAGACTGTGTTACATTTTGATTATGTTAGCAACATCTAACATATATTTAAACTGGAGGTTATCTTATGAGCATTGTTATCATTGGCGGAAATGATCGTATGATTTATCAATATAAAGACCTATGTAAAGAGTATAACTGCCGTGCCAAGGTATTCACTCAAATGCAGGGTGCCCTGAAAAAGAAAATCGGAGTTCCTGATCTAATCGTATTATTTACTGGAACCGTCTCTCATAAAATGGTTAACTGTGCGACCTTTGAAGCGAAAAGACTTAACTTGCCGCTCGCTCGATCGCATACAAGTAGCTTATCTGCATTACGTAGCATTTTAGATGAGCACTGTTCTGTGTGCGAAAAACGGGACAAGTGCCATTTAAAAACGATATCCCGCGGAGTGTAACAATGAGTACTTTTGAGGAAGAAATTATCCGACACTGCTCTCCAACTCTAGCTGGAATCAAAACTGGGAATTTATTTAGCTATTCTTTCGATGATCACGATCAGTTGATTAATCAAATCACCAATTGGAACAATACTTTGAATGCTCGTGGAGTTTATTTTGAACGATTAAAAACCAATCGAAATCGTGTTCTTCTGTACGTCTACCGTAAAAATAGACTTAACCGTGACCTCTCATGTCCCAAAGTCGAACGTTTTTTAAACAAAATTGGCTATCCAACAGGGGATCTTGAATCGTGTTTGGCATTTTTATCAGAACGCATTCACGACTCAGCAGATTTCCCCCATGAAATTGGCTTGTTCTTGAGCTATCCTTTTGAAGATGTAGAAGGCTTTATCCAAAACGAAGGAAAAAACTGTAAACATTGCGGTTACTGGAAAGTCTATTGTAATGCGAACGAAAAAATTAAACTTTTCAGCAAATATAAAAAATGCGCGACAAAATATTATCAATGCCTTCTCAAGGGATCTTCGATCATACGTTTAACAGTAGCCGCGTAAGAATTTCTTAGACATTTTGACTTATTTTAGGCAATAGGTTTAAGTGATTTTTCTTCTTTATTGATTACGACAGCTTCTTTGGGACTTAAGCATTTCTGAATACAATATTTCTTAATTAATTCATAATCAAAAATATAGTAATAGAGCGTATCTTCAATCAGCTCCCACAATGATTATTTAATTCCGAATAATCTCAATTTTATAACCATCCGGATCAGTTATAAAATAATAACGGGGTTTCCCATCGCCACTCAGTCCTTTTAGCGGTGTTGGCTTATAGCCCTTTGCTTCGTGAGTTGCAAAAGACGCCTCAAGATCATCAACGAGCACCGCTAAATGACCATAGGCCGTCCCCAAATCATAAGGGAGTGCTTGCCCATAGTTAAAGGTCAGTTCCAACTGATGGCTGTTAGAACGGCCATCCCCTAAAAACACCAAGGTGAATTCATAAGTTGGTTCGTCCCGTCGCTTCACTTCCTCAAATCCTAGTGCTTCTTTGTAAAACGCTAAAGATCGTTCCAAATCCAATACCCGAATCATCGTATGTGCCATTTTGTAATTTCCCATAATAGTCTCCTTATAACTTAATTTATTCCTATATCACTTTCTGTATCACTTTTTTTAATATTTCAGCTAAGCTCTCTACAACCTCTGGATCGTAGTGAGATATCTGTCCATATCGTCATCCTTCTTCCGTTGCATTTAGACACTTTTCAGGCTCCAGAATCCCTTGTCATAACATTTCTACGCTAAACATTTAGTGGTGCTCACCGGCACATCCTTCGGTACCTTCGAAATTTCTAAGCAACGGCAAGGTCCGTTTCTTCATCAATTCCAGGACTTCCCAACCGGAATGACCGGCTCCAAGAAACCGGGTCAAGCAAGCGTCAGCCAAAAGATCAAAGGCCGATTGACTTTTGAAGTTACCAGTGATAATTCCTTCACAGTTCAAATCAATGATTCTTTGAGCCAGCTGCTCTGCTGTTAAATCCTCAATTTTTTCAATTGACTCGATCGCAGTCTCTGACCGTCGGACCACCAATAAATACTGGCTGGTATCAAATTCAGAAGCAACCGATGACTCCAGTTCTTTTCCATTCATAGTCATTGCAATTTTCATATTTATCTCCAATCTTTTTAATTTGTTAACGTATTTTTTTAATTCAGAGGGGTGAGCATGGTTTTATAAAAGGCATAAGCTTTGGAAGATTTTCCAATGCAGTAACCGATATAATGATCCAACAGATCATTTATTTTTATCACCTCGACGGTGCTTACTTCCCGATCTTTTAGCTGTTTGATCGGCTGTCCTAAAAAATCCCGGAGTAGTTTTAACATCGTGGGGCTCAGCTTATAGAGGTATCCCTCGGTTGGTTCCTGACAGTCACTGCAAATGACCCCATTGTTTTCAATGCTGAAGAGGCTTAAATCTTGATCATTCTGACACATCATACATGTTTTTAGACCTGGGCGGTAGCCTAAATAACTAACTAGTTTCATTTGAAAGGCGCCCACCAGAACCAGGTCGTTTTTTGCTGTTCCAGCTGATATATAAAACAATACGTGAAGGAGTAGTTTTAAAATTTCCGGGCTTTTCTGAAAAAATTCATAGGCATTATACATCAGATCCAGTAAATAAGAAGCCAAGGCCATTTTAGTCAGATCATTCCGCAATGGATAAAAGGCCTCAATTAAATTGGACTGATTGATGATGCCAAAATTCTTACCGGGATAATAAACAAATTCACTATAGGCAAAGATCTGGGTGCTGGCCAGAAGGCCACTTTTCTGACGTCGGACACCACGGGCAATACATTGAATCTTACCATCATCTTCGGTGAAGATGGTCAGAATTTTATCCTGTTCTTTATAGGGCTGTTCTTTAATGACCAGTCCTTTTGTTTTAATCAGAGCCATAATTCTCCCAACTAGAGGATTTATTCAAAATAGCCTAAATCTTTCAAATCAAAATTCTTATCCCGCCAATCGGATCGCACCTTTACCCATAACTGTAGATTGATCTGCGATTTCAGAAAAAACTCAATATCTTTCCGGGCTTGAGTACCAATTTTGGTCAGCATGGAGCCACCTTTGCCGATCAGGATGCCCTTGTGAGTTTTTCGCTCACAGAAAATGGTGGCTTCAATGTCAATGGTATCCTTTCCCTTACGGGGTTTCATGGTGGTAACTTCCACCGCAATGCCGTGGGGAACCTCATCATTTAAAAGGTTCAGAAGTTTTTCGCGGATCAATTCCTGAACAATCCAACGCTCTGATTGGTCAATGATCATATCGGCCGGGAAAAACATCGGACCCGGACTAAGCAGTCCAGTAATAAGTTTCAAAAGCTCTTTAACCCCATCTCCCGAAACCGCGGAAATGGGAATGATTGCGTTGAGAAAATCATATTTTTGATAAGCCGCAATGGTGATTAAAACATCCTCTTTGGGAAGTAGATCAATTTTATTGATCACTAAGATAACCGGTGTCTTACTGGCTTTTAGTTTTTCCAGAATATACTGATCCCCAGGTCCGATTTTTGTTTCCGGCTCGACCAGATATAAAACCACATCCACATCGGATACAGTATTTTCCGCGGCTTTTTGCATGTAGTCACCTAACCGGTTTTTGGGTCGGTGCATCCCCGGGGTATCAATAAAAACCATCTGGGCCTGTTCATCGGTATAAATGCAACGGATAGCATTTCGGGTCGTTTGTGGTTTAGCTGAGGTAATCACCAGCTTTTCTCCCATTATATTATTAAGCAAGGTCGATTTCCCCACATTTGGGCGACCGACGATGCTGATAAATCCGGATTTAAAGTTTTCGTTCATTGTTCACATTCTTTCTTTGGCTAAAAAAACCAATTGATAATTTTTGGTAAAAAGATAATCAGCCCCACACAAACCGACATAATTGCGGCCACCATAACAGCCCCTGCAGCTGTATCCTTGGCAACTTTGGCCAGATGATGGTATTCCTCAGTATAAAGATCCACCAGGGTTTCGATAGCTGTATTGATGATCTCCAGGATAAAAACAAATCCAATCATAATCACTAATGACAGCCATTCATAGCTTTCAATTTGAAAAACAAAACCAAAGGCAATGGTGATAAATCCAACACCAAAGTGAATCCGCATGTTGGGCTGGGTTTTAAGGGTATAGAGAATACCTTCAACGGCAAAAGAAAAACTCTTTTTTAACTTTCTTCTAATCTCTCCCACCTCCTGATTTTTACTGTTTGGATAAAACACGACGACACGTTTCAGGTTGGACGGGTAATCTAGTCGTCACCCATAATTTCCTTTTCGATGCGTCTCATTTCGGATTTTTCGTCCTCCTCCATATGGTCATAGCCCAACAGGTGTAGAACACTATGCACCGATAAATAAGAAAGCTCCCGGGTTAGGCTGTTTCCGTACTCCTTGGCTTGAGCTTCGGCCTGCTGGATACAGATGACAATATCTCCAAGCAGCAAAGGCAGAAAAGGATTATCCTTAATGATTGCTTCGCGATGAAGGATGAAATCCTCATGCATGGGAAAGGACAGCACATCGGTAATCGTATCTTTGCCCCGATAGTCTCTGTTTAGATCCTTTATTTCGGTGGTATTGACAAATGAAAAACTCACTTCGCACTCTACTCCAATTTCTTGATCAAGGAGTGTCCGCATCATAGCGTCTTCAATTTCTTCCAGGATGATGTCTGTAATTTCAAACTCACTGCGATTATCATAAGCGACTACGAGCATATTATTTCCTCTCCGGTTTCATTTCTTTTTAGTGGCCGCTTTCGCTTTCGCTTCTTCTCTTGCAGCTGATCGCATGGCAGATTTTTTAGCATCTGTCAATGGCGTCTGGTCAGGGATCAACTCATCATAAGGTGGGGTTGTCATGTGAGAGAGCATACCGAAACCATGGTTAAAGTCAATTATCGTAATACTTCCTAATTTAATGTCAAAATGCCATTTACAGTCAAGCGGTAAATTTAGCATATTGGTGAGCATCCCGTGAATGGTTCCACCATGGGCAACCATTAAAACTGTTTCGCCTTCATTCAATTCTGCTAAAAATTCAGCGCAAAGATCATGATATTCCCGCTGGCTCTGACCCTCAGGGACAGCATAATCTATATAACTCGACATCCATTGATCCCATTCGGTCTGGAAGATTTCAATGCACTCATCCCGAGTTTTGCCTTCGAAAATGCCAAAGTTGAACTCCCGGAGACGATGATCCACCTGAATCTCCTTACCCGTGGATTGACCTACTGCCTGAGCAATTTTCAAAGCCCGTGAGGTTGGACTAGCATAAATTTTGTCAAATGACAGTTTCTCATTCAGGGCGATCAGTTCTTCTACCAACAATACCTTCATCGCCTCGCCCCGAGGAGTATAGTCTGATTCGGTGTGGCCGTTGAGGCGATGCTCCACGTTTCCATATGTTTCTACATGTCTTACCAGTATAAGTTTCATTTTTTCTTCCTTATGTAATTTTAAACTTTTCTCTATTATAACTCATTTTAATCAGGGAAACCAAATTTTTTTGCCAAGCGCTATCTTTTTAGTTATAATTAATAAAGTACCTGAGAAAGGAAGTCACCATGGAAAAAACTAAAAAAAAATCTCTTTTCGCTGATCTTAGTCTTGTGGCCGTGGCATTTGTTTGGGGCAGTGGTTTTGTCGCTTCGAAAAACGCCCTTGGTTCAATGTCACCGATAATGCTAATGGCGGTCAGGTTTACGGTAGCGGCCCTTCTATCCGGATTTATCTTTCGAAAAAATTTGAGAAAAATCTCTAAAGAAACCATTAAGGCCGGTTGTATGATAGGCTTCTTTCTGTTCACCGCCTTTGCCGCCCAGATGATTGGACTACAATATATGCTCGCCGGTAAGCAAGCTTTTCTGACGGCCACCAATGTCATCATGGTCCCCTTTATTTATTGGGCGGTAAAAAAACAACGGCCTGATTACTACAATTTTGTGGCAGCCTTTACGATGCTGATAGGTCTGGCCCTGCTGACGATGGATTTTTCTGTTGGTTTTTCTTTTAATCCCGGGGATGTTTTGACGTTGCTATGTGCCTTTTTATTTGCCTGTCACATTGTGGTGGTGGGCATTTACTCAAAACAGCATGACCCCATTGCCCTGACTGTGATTCAACTTTGCTTTGCTGCTGTGGTCTCTTTGGGTTACGTTTTTATTTCGGGCGAGTTTACCCTAGACATACCTGTGCCCGGTCTTTTAAATGGCTTGTATCTGGGGATATTCTGTACCTTTCTGGCCTTTTTGGGACAAACGGTGGCTCAGAAATATACCAATTCCACTCATGCCGCTATTATCCTCAGTCTGGAAGCCGTTTTTGGAAGTATTCTATCAATTATTATCCTTGGAGATACGTTTACGTTGACGATGTTCTTAGGCTGCCTAGTGATTTTTTTGGGGATCCTTACCGCTGAAACCAAGTGGTCTTTTCTTAAGAAACTATTTCTTAAAACAAAACCTAAAAATCCAGAAAAACTGACTGAGATTTAGCTTTTTCTTTACAGATTAATTCCCGATATGCTATGATAACCTCCAATTGCAAGAAAAATTGCAGAGGAGGTTTTTTTTGAAAACTCAATTTAATATTGGAAATCTCGAATTTTCAAAGCCCATTGTCCAAGGTGGTATGGGGATTGGTATTTCCCTTTCCAAGTTGGCTGGATACGTCTCAAAATTTGGTGGCCTCGGGGTCGTCTCTGCTGTAGAAATGGGCAGTAATTACCCCAATTACCAGAAAAATCCTAAAGCGGCCAACCGACAGGCCATGGAGGACCACTTTAAACGTGCCAAAGAAATATCTGGCAATCGCCCCATTGGGATAAATATTATGGTGGCTTTAACCCAATACGAGCAACTGGTTAAAGATGCTGTCCAAACTGGTTATGACATTGTTTTTGCCGGAGCGGGTCTACCTTTAACCCTTCCAGAACTGACCCGCGATTCCTTAACTAAAATTGCTCCAATTATTTCATCTAAACGGGTGGCCAAACTGATTTTAAAACACTGGTGGCGTCACTATGAAGTTGCTCCAGATGCCATTGTCCTGGAAGGCCCCTTGGCTGGTGGTCATTTAGGCTTTAAACCTGAAGATCTCGTCCCAGAACGACTGGCCCAACAGGCCTTGCCCTCGCTGATTCCCGGCGTGCTTGAAGAAATCAAACCTTATGAAGATTTGGTTGGGCGGCAAATCCCATTAATTGCCGGTGGCGGTATTACCTCAGCCACTGATGTCCGGGATACCCTGGAAGCTGGTGCCGATGCCGCACAAATTGGTTCTCGATTCGTGGCGACTAAAGAATGTGATGCCTCCCCGGTTTTTAAAGAAGCGCTTGTCAAAGCCAAACAATCCGATATTGAAATCATCGTTAGTCCCGCCGGTTTGCCAGGCCGGGCAATTCATAACCACTTTCTGGAAGAGGTTAAAGCAGGGCTGCGACATCCTGTTAATTGTCCCATTAATTGCATAAAATCATGCGATTATAAAACGGCTCCCTACTGTATTGCCCTTGCTCTGATTGCCGGAAAACAGGGTGATCTGGAGAATGGCTATGTTTTTTCCGGGGCTAATGCATATAAAATCACTGAAATCACAACTGTGGAAGCCTTAATTGACGAATTGACAAAAGAATTAAGTCACTAATCTGGTCTTTAGTCATTTTTTTAGCGATCTTATAAGTCTTAATATGCCCTAAGAAAAAAGTTAATATCTGAACTTTTCTTGACAAATACTTTTTTAGCGCTATAATTAGTTAGACAATCTAACGATAATGGAGGTGATCCCTTGGACTCTTTTTCTTCCCAACTCAACGCCGTTTTGGTCGATACATTCAATACTATTTTAAAATTTGAAGAAAATTTACTCAAGCAATCTACGAATATTGATTTATCAATCAATGAAATGCATCTGATTGAGCATGTGGGAAAAAACAAAAATGATGGAAAAACCATTAGTGATCTTGCCCAAAGTCTTAATATTACCCTCCCTTCTGTAACGGTGGCGATAAATAAATTGGTTAAAAAAGGGTATGTAAAGAAAGAAAAGAGTAATACCGATGGACGGGTTGTATACGTTCGACTTACCGATAAGGGTTTACGGATCGATAAAATCCATCAGTATTTTCATGTAAAAATGGTGAAAGATATTTCTAGTGAAATGACTGTTGCCGAAAAAGAAGTATTAATTCACGGTATGGAAAAATTAAACGGTTTTTTCAAAAATAAATTATCAAGATTATCTGACGAAAATGAAACGTCTGAGCCTTGATGCTTGGAGGAACAAATGTCCTTTACAATTATCGGAACCGGTTCTGCATTGCCAAGAACAATTCAGACCAATGAAGACCTCGCCCAGTTTCTTAATACATCTAATGAATGGATCGTTTCAAGAACTGGCATCGAATCACGACACATTTGTGTGGCAGAATCCATTTTAGACATCGCTCTGGAAGCCAGTGTGAATGCCCTGGATAATGCCCAAATCAAACCAGCAGAACTTGATCTAATTATCTGCCCCACCCTTGGCGGTGATACCGTCACCCCTTCCCTGGCCTGCTTGATTCAGGAAAAATTGGGTGCAACCTGCCCCAGCTTTGATCTCAATGCCGCTTGCTCCGGCTTTGTCTATGGACTTGATGTGGCTGACGCTTATTTTTCCCGGAATAATGACCAAAAAATTCTGGTCATTGCGGTGGACGCCATGTCCAAGCTGGTGGACTGGCAAGATCGGGCTACTGCTGTACTTTTCGGAGACGGTGCCGGTGCCGCTGTGCTGGCCAGCGGGAATAGCTTAAGAGCCATTCAGCTGACCGCCGTCGGAAATCAGCATGCCTTAAGTATTCCCTGGCCTAAGGGTAATCATCCCCTGACCCAAAACCAGACCAACCCAGCCCCCTATCTGCTGATGGACGGGCCGGAAGTTTATCGCTTTGCGGTAGCTGCCATCTGCAGTGACTTACGCTCAGTGGCAAAAGCCGCCGGCATCGAACTGGCCGATCTGGATTACATCATTCCCCATCAAGCGAACCTGCGGATTATCGAAGGAGCGGCCAAACGCCTAAAACTGCCAATGGATAAATTTGTTCTGCGAGTCAATGGTTGTGGTAATACCTCAGCCGCCAGCATCCCACTGGTGCTGGATGAACTTAACCGCAGTAACACCTTTAAACCCGGCACCCGGATTGCCTTAACCGCCTTCGGCGGAGGTCTGACAACCGGTGCCTGCGTTATCGAATGGGCTGATCATTATATGGCGTAGTATTGTTAGTAAAATTATAACTAAAAATGACTTCAGCTTAAATTCTTAAATAGTACCGGCAATTGTTACATCATGTTGTATGCGACAGATTAATAATTGGTCGGTACGGGATCTCAATCAAAAATTTATTTATAATCTTAGGAGGATTAATCAAATGGTATTAGAAAAAGTAGTGGAAATTTTACGGAATTACAAAGATGAACAAGATTTAGCCGTTACAGTAGCTTCAACATTCGAAGAACTGGAACTGGATTCTCTGGATACCGTGGAGCTAGTCATGGAAATTGAAGAAGCCTTTGATACCAGCATTGAAATGGATGGCGAAATTAAGACCATTGGTGATGTGGTAACGCTGATTGAAAAAGCAATCGTTTAGGTGAAATAGTATGATAAAAACACCACTCTGCGATCTTTTAAACATTGAATTTCCCATTCTTCAGGGAGGAATGGCGTGGATATCCGATGCTCAGCTTGCGGCTGCCGTGTCAAATGCAGGTGGTTTAGGGATTATTTCGTCAATGAACGCCGATGAGAATTGGCTACGCAGTGAAATTAAAAAGGCCAAAAGCCTGACTGATAAACCTTTTGGGGTCAATGTTATGCTGATGAATCCCCATGTGGATAAAATTGCACAGGTTCTGATTGACGAAAAGGTTCCGGTTGTCACAACCGGTGCCGGAAATCCAGGTAAATTCATGAAGCTATGGATTGAAGCCGGTATCAAAGTTATTCCGGTGGTACCTTCCACCGGATTGGCCCGCTTTTCTGAACGGGCTGGAGCCACAGCGGTCATTGCCGAAGGCGGCGAATCCGGTGGACACGTCGGCGAGATGTCTACCCTACCCTTAATTCCCCAGGTCTGTGACGTGGTTTCGATTCCGGTCATTGCTGCCGGCGGCATTGGCGATGGTCGGGGCATCGCCGCCGCGTTAATGCTGGGAGCATTAGGGGTTCAGTTGGGCACCCGTTTTTTAGTCGCCCACGAAACCAACATCCATGAAAATTATAAAGATAAAATTATTAAAGCCAAAGATATTGATACCACCCTTAGCGGCCGGTCATTGGGTCATCCGGTTCGTTCTCTAAAAACAACCTTTTCTAAAGACTTCATTAAAGCGGAAAATGATCCTACGACGCCGCCAGAAGTTCTGGAAGAATACGGTCGGGGTGCGCTTCGCATTGCCGCTCAGGAAGGTGATTCTCTAAAAGGTTGCTTCATGGCTGGTCAGATTGCAGGAATGATTAAAGAAAAACAAAGCGTGAAGGAAATCATTTTAACACTGGCTGATGAAACAGAAACAGTTTTAAAAGGAGGAACAAAATGGGTAAAATAGCACTGCTCTTCCCCGGTCAAGGTTCACAGTTTGTCGGAATGGGCAAACCCCTTTATGAACTTAGCCAATGCGCACGGGAAATTTTTGACCAGGTTGATGCCGTTCATCCGGGCACCTCGACACTTTGCTTTGAAGGGCCTGCGAAAGCGCTCAATCAAACCCTGAATACCCAGCCTTGTATTTTTGCAGTGGAGCTGGCGGCACTGACGGCTTTAAAATGTGTTGGGGTCGAAGTTCAGGGGATCGCTGGCTTCTCACTGGGAGAGGTAAGCGGTCTGGTAGCCTCCGGCGTCTTGTCTATGGCAGATGGATTAAAGTTTGTTAAAAAGCGTGGTCAAGCTATGGATGAAGCGTCTCAGATGACACCGGCGTCCATGGTGGCCGTTTTAAAACTTGATAATGCCACGGTGGAAGCACTCTGCAAAGAATTCAGCCAATGCTACCCGGTTAATTACAATTGCCCTGGGCAGCTGGTTGTCGCCATGCTTCGGGATGATCAGGAAGCGTTTTTAATCCGTGCGAAAGAACTGGGCGGTCGGGGTATCCCCTTGACTATATCTGGCGGTTTCCACTCCCCTTTTATGACCTATGCAACCAAGCTGCTGGAAAAAAAGATCTATGAATTGACATTTTCAGCGGGTTCCATTCCCCTTTATTCCAACGCTTATGCTAAACCCTATCCTGAATCTCCAGTGGAGATCCGTGATTATATTCTTCATCAAATCAATCATCCCGTATTGTGGGAACAAACGATGCGCAACATGATCGCAGACGGATTTACCACCTTTATTGAATGCGGTCCCGGCAAAACCCTGGGTGGATTCTTAAAAAAAATTGACAAATCAGTCCTCTATTATCATGTTGAAACGGTACTAACCGATTATCTCGAAGCAAAGAATGCCGGAAAGGAATGGTCTTTTGTATGTTAACAGGAAAAACTGCACTCATTACAGGTGGTGCAAAAGGAATTGGACGGGCCATCGCCCTTAAAATTGCCCAGGCCCATGGAAATGTGGCCATTATGTACCGTGGTAGCCAAACTAATGCGCTACTGACCATCAATGAACTGCAGGCTTTGGGTGTGCAGGCCAAAAGCTATCAATGTGACGTGTCCGATTTTAACGCCACTAAAGAACTGGTTGCCCAGGTTATTAAGGATTTTGATGGATTAGATATCCTGGTGAATAATGCTGGAATTACTAATGACAAGCTGTTAATCGCCATGAAGGAAACTGATTTTGATAGTGTCATTAACACCAATTTAAAAGGTGCCTTCAACATGACCAAGCACGTCGGCACTTACCTGCTCAAGCAGCGCAAAGGTCGAATTATCAATATCTCCTCAGTTTCAGGCTTAATGGGCAATGTGGGCCAATGCAATTACGCCGCTGCCAAAGCCGGTCTTATCGGTCTGACCAAGTCCACTGCTAAAGAAATGGCCATGCGGGGAGTCACCTGTAATGCCATTGCTCCAGGTTTTATCGACACTGATATGACCAAAGAATTAAAACCCGAAATTAAAGAAGAGATTATTAAACAAATTCCCTTAAAACGTTTGGGACAGGCAGATGATATTGCCAATCTCTGCGTTTATTTAAGTAGCGATTTATCAGGCTATATTACAGGAGAAGTCATTAAAGTTGATGGCGGTCTCTATATTTAGGAGTAATCAATGAATCGACGAGTTGTTATAACAGGATGTGGTGCTGTTTCTCCAGTGGGTAGCACTGTAGAACGTTTTTGGGAAAACCTTAAAAACGGAAGATGCGGCATTGACTTTATTAAGAAATTTGATACCACCGACCTAAAAGTGAAAATTGCAGGTGAGGTTCATGATTTTGAACCCCTTGACTATATTAAAAAGAATGAAATCCGAAAAACTGACCTATTTACCCAATACGGCATTGGCGCAGCTGTCCAGGCAATGGAAGACAGTGGTGTCCAGGCGTATGTGGACCCCACCCGACTGGGTGTTTATATGGGTTCCGGCATCGGCGGTATTCACACCTTTATTGATGAATGCCATAAAATGGATACCAAAGGCCCTGGCCGGATTTCGCCTTTTTTCATCCCAATGATGATTTCAAATATCGCCGCGGGAACCATCGCCATTCGCTATAATGCCCAGGGACCCTGTCTACCGATTGTTACAGCTTGTGCCACGGGTACCCATTCCATTGGAGAAGCATTTCGAAGTATTAAGCACGGTTATGCCGATGCCATTATTGCCGGCGGCACTGAAGCCAGTATTTCTCCTTTGTCGGTGGCCGGCTTTACTAATTTAACGGCTTTGACTACCGTTAACGATCCCACCCGGGCCTCCATTCCCTTTGACAAAAACCGTAGCGGTTTTGTTATGGGTGAAGGCGCTGGTGCACTGGTATTAGAAGATCTGGAATCCGCCCTGAACCGCGGCGCGAAAATTTACGGCGAAGTTGTCGGCTACGGGAATACCTGCGATGCCTATCACATTACTGCCCCCCATCCCGACGCCATCGGTGGCACCCGAGCCATCAGCCTGGCTATGGCGGAGGCGGTCAGTTCGGGCATTAAATTTGAGCAATCTCAGATTTATGTAAACGCTCATGGTACCAGCACCCCACTTAACGATAAATCAGAAACCATTGCCATTAAAAATGCCCTGGGTGAACATCTCAATCGAACGCTGGTCAGCTCCACCAAATCAATGACTGGCCATATGTTGGGGGCAGCGGGTGCCATTGAAGCGATCGCTTCAGTGATGGCCTTGAGAGATGGCATTATTCCCCCCACCATTGGTTATCAGGAAGCTGATCCAGATTGTGATCTGGATTATGTCAACAATGAAAAACGAGACGTCCAGAGTGATATTGCTCTATCGATCTCCCTTGGTTTTGGTGGTCACAATGGTTGTCTGGCATTTGTTAGATATGCAGGAGAATAAGAGATGGAATTAAATATAGAAACACTTCAGGCGCTGGCAAGAATCATGTCTGAAGAAAAACTCACCAGTCTGGTCCTTGATCAGGGAAACCTGAAAATCGAAATAAAACGGGAAATCGGTTCGATGCAACCATCTGAGATTACCTATCAGGAAACCCGGATGGCGGCAATGGAGCCACTGCCCCATCATACCCAGCCCGTGGCAGCCGATGCCATTGATATCACTGATACTGCCCATTGGAAAGAAATAAAATCCCCCATGGTTGGTGTCTTTTACCAAAGCAGTCAGCCGGATAAACCAGCTTATGTGACCAAGGGGCAGAGCTTTTCCGAAGGCGATACCCTGTGTATTATTGAAGCGATGAAGCTGATGAACGAAATTACCGCCGAAACTCCCGGAACCATTATGGAAGTATGCGTCGGCAACGGCCAAGTCGTTGAATTCGGTCAGGTGCTCTATCGCATCGTTGAAGACTAGATTTTAGACAGAGTTACTAGCTCCGTACCGACCAATTGTTAATCTGACCGTACCGATCATGATCGGTACGGCTAAATTTTGTTAACGGTCTAAAAAATTACTAAACGGAATTTTTATAAAATTTCAGAAGGAAATCAGAATGAAACGTGATGAATTAAAAAAGATCCTGCCACACCGGGAGCCCATGCTCCTGATTGACGAGGCTGAGAAAATAGATAACACCACCGCCACTGGGCGCTACACCGTAACCGGCGACGAGTTTTTTTTGCAGGGACATTTTCCCGGCAATCCGGTAGTGCCCGGTGTTATTCTTTGCGAAATTATTGCCCAGACCAGCTGCGTCTTACTGGCAGACCTGGGTGGTGCCAATAAGACGCCCTACTTTACCAGTTTGAATAAGGTAAAATTCAAAGAAAAGGTCTTTCCCGGTGATACCATTGAAATCACCTGCACCATTACGAGATCCAAACCGCCTTTTTATTTTGCCAGCGGTTCCGGTTCAGTGAATGGCAAGATCGCAGTGGTAGGAGAATTCTCTTTTGCCCTGATTGAGTAAGGAGGAAAGCCGTGTTTTCTAAGATCCTCATAGCTAACCGGGGCGAAATTGCGCTGCGGATTATCCGTGCCTGTAAAGAAATGGGTGTCGCCACCGTTGCAGTCTTTTCCACCGCCGATGAAAATAGTCTGCATGTGAGCCTAGCCGATGAAAGTATTTGTATTGGACCGGCGGCAGTCTCAGACTCTTATCTGAACATTTCGGCAATTTTATCGGCAGCGGTATTAACCGGAGCGGAAGCCATCCATCCCGGCTACGGACTGCTTTCAGAAAACCCCAAGTTCGCTCGTTTGTGCACCCAATGCGGTATCGCTTTTGTTGGACCAAACTGGGAAATCATTCAGAAAATGGGCGACAAAGATCAGGCCCGCGCTACCATGGCCGCTGCTGGAGTACCAATTGTTCCCGGTACCGATATTTTAAACGATCCGGATGAGGCGCATCAAAGAGCTGATGAAATTGGCTATCCCCTGCTAGTCAAAGCCCGTTCTGGCGGTGGTGGCAAGGGGATCCGTTTGGTCGAACGATCGGAAAATTTTTTAAATGAGTATTCCCTGGCCAGACAAGAAGCGCAAAACGCTTTTAATGACGATGGGGTTTATCTGGAAAAGTTTTTAACCCGGGTAAAGCATATCGAAATTCAATTGCTTTGTGATCAGCATCAACATGTTGTTGCCTTAGGCGAACGGGAATGCTCCATTCAACGCAAAAATCAGAAATTACTGGAAGAAAGTCCTTCACCATCACTGACTCCGGAAATTCGCACTGCTATGATGGACGTTTCCCGTCAGGCCGCGCTGGCCATAGGTTATGAAAATGCCGGTACCATCGAATTTTTAATGGATATGCACGGCCATTTTTATTTTATGGAAATGAACACCCGATTGCAGGTTGAACATCCAATTACTGAAATGGTTACTGGAGTAGATATTGTCAAATGGCAGATCCGGATTGCCGCTGGATTGCCGCTGACATTTTCTCAGCAAGATGTGTACATTCATGGTCATGCCATCGAATGCCGAATCAATGCTGAAAATCCGCTACTGGATTTTAGACCCAACTGCGGAACCATTGAATTTCTGCATGTTCCCGGAGGACCCTGGGTTCGTTTTGATACCCTACTCTATCAAGGCTATTCGATTCCTCCGTATTACGATTCCATGGTTGGCAAGCTGATTGTCCATTCCAAAACCCGTGAGCTGACGATCCGGAAAATGAAGGCCGCCTTGTGCGAGCTGGTGATTGAAGGGATCGACCACACCAGCCAGGTACAATTAGATATTCTCAGTCATCCCTTATTTATTAAGGGCGACTATTATACAGATTTTATGGAAAATGAATTCGGTAAACCCTTATCCGAATAGAAATGGAGGTTTTAAATGCTAAGTAAAAGTCTATTTAAAAAACCCAAGAATGAACTTGAAGCCCAGCATCGGATCAAACGTAAAACAGACCCGGCCATTCCTTCGGAACTGTGCCGAAGCTGTCCATCCTGTAAACAATTGAGCTTCACGTCAGATTTAGAAAATAACTTCCACGTCTGCCCCAAATGCGGTCACCATTTTCGCATCAATGCCAGACAACGCCTAAATATGATTGTTGATCCGGATACTTTTGTCGAACAGCATCATGAGTTATCCTCATTCAATCGACTGGAATTTCCCGGATACGATGAAAAGCTGGAGCAGGCTACCCTGTTCAGTCACGAAAATGAAGGCGTTATCATTGGAACTGGAAAAATAGACAATCGGGAGGTGGCTCTATTTGTGATGGAAGCCACCTTTATGATGGGGAGCATGGGGCAGGTGGTGGGTGAAAAAATCACCCTGATCTTTGAATATGCCCGTTCGCATTGTCTTCCGGTGCTTGGCTATACCGTTTCCGGTGGGGCCCGAATGCAGGAAGGGATGTTGGCCCTGATGCAGATGGCTAAGACCAGCGGTGCGGTCAAACGTCACAGTGATGCCGGTCTGCTCTATCTTACCATCCTCACCGACCCGACCACCGGTGGTGTTACTGCCAGTTTTGCCATGGAAGGTGATATTATTTTGGCCGAACCCGAAGCTTTGATTGCCTTTGCCGGTCCCCGGGTTATTGAACAAACCATACGGCAGCGGTTACCAAAAGGATTTCAGCGGGCTGAATTTTTACTTGAAAAAGGATTTGTAGATGCGATTGTACCCCGTAGTATCCAAAAAGAAACGGTGAAGCGGCTATTGATCCTTCACGAAAACCCCAAAGGCGGTAATAAAAATGGAAGCATATAAACGTGTCGCACTAGCCCGGAAGAAAAGCCGTCCCACTGGTCAGGATTTCATCGATAATCTGTTCACCGATTTTATCGAACTGCACGGCGACCGCTGTTTTGGTGATGATCCCGCGATGATTACCGGCCTGGGATTTCTGATGGACTTGCCGGTTACCGTTATTGCCCAGGAACGGGGAAAAAATACTAAATCACGGGTCAAGCGAAATTTCGGATCTTCCCATCCCGAAGGCTACCGAAAAGCTCTGCGGCAGATGAAGCTGGCGGAGAAATTCAATCGTCCAATTGTCTGTCTGATCGATACCTCTGGCGCATTTTGTGGCATCGGTGCTGAAGAACGAGGGCAAGGGCATGCTATTGCTAAAAATCTGATGGAAATGATGAGCCTTACGGTACCAATCCTGTCCATTGTAATTGGCGAAGGTGGTAGTGGCGGTGCTCTGGCTTTAGGTGTGGCTGATGAGGTCTGGATGCTGGAAAATGCCATTTATTCAGTGATCTCTCCAGAAGGCTGTGCCACTATTCTCTGGAAGGATGCCTCAAAATCAAAAGAAGCAGCAAAGTGTCTAAAACTAACCGCTCAGGATTTGTATGAGCTCCAGGTTGTTGATAAAATTATTTCTGAAAACCATCGAGATTTTAAAAACGTCTATCGAGAACTGAAGATCGGTTTATATAAAAGCTTTCAAAAATATCAGGCTCTTGTTCCTGAACAATTGACGGAACACCGTTACCAACGCTTTCGTAAATATGGCGCGATTGAAACCCATTCCGAATAATTATTTAAAAACACGAGCAAACCAGAAAAAAGCAGATAAACTACCCATTGTTCTGCTTTTTTTTTATTTACCCAGAGCCAAAATAATGATATTATGAATCATCAGTAAAAATTTGTATAAAATTCAAAAAAGGAGATGATGCCATGACTGGAGATCGAATTAAATGCGAACTTGTTTATAGTAAAATGCTAACCGCTGTTGAAGACATCATGTTGGAAGAGTTTGATTTACCGGAGGGTTGCATTGATATTGGCATTTTTACCACCCAATACGATGGTGTCGGCTATTGCGCTGCCGATGAAGCCACCAAAACCTCGAATGTCGATGTTGTATACATTAAAACCCTTTACGGGTCCGGTGCTGGAATTAATGATGGTCAGGTTTTTGGTGTCATCACCGGACCCACCGTGTCTGACGTAGAAAGCGGACTTCGTTATATCCGGGACTATGCCGAAAACAAGGCCAGCGTCTACAGCGTCAATGACGATGACAGCAACCTAATTTATGCCCAGCTGGTACCCAAAATCGGCAAGTATTTTTCAAAAACCTATGACCTGCCAATCGGATCATCCATTGCGTTCCTCTTTGCCCCAGCTCTTGAAGGGATTGTCGGTATCGATGAAGCCTTAACGGTTGCCGATGTGGAAGTTGTGAAATTTTTTAGTCCCCCGACTAATTCAAATCTGAGCGGTGCCATCCTCACCGGTACCCAATCCAATTGCCGAACCGCTTGTGAAGCATTTAAAAACGCCATTATTGGCTGCGTGGAAGATCCAGTTGATTACTGATCCCCACCTTATATTAATACAAACAAAAGAACCGCCAGTTGACGGTTCTTTTGTTTGATCGGGATAAGTTTTAATAATAGTACATGGATTGCATCATTGAAGCAACAATGGCCACCACAATGCTAGAAAAAATGATGGCAAGAACAATGCCAATTCCCATAAAGATCAAGGTTGCCCAAGCAAAGTGTTTTTTTGTGGTACTAGTTTTGGAATCAACACTCCAGATAATCAGCATCACAATATTGACGATTGGTATGTACAGCAACAGCAGCGTCAGCATCCAGTCACCCAGGGTCATGGGCACTTCGGAATTTTCCGGGGCCGCCTGACGTTCCGGTGGAGCCTGATATTGTGACGAGGTCTGAGCAGGATCTGGAGTGGTTATGATCGTTTCCGAGACAATGATTTCTTCCTCAACAATACCATCAGCAATGATTTCATCCTCGACAATTTCGTGAGATAAGATTTCTTCATTTGAGATTTCACCAGGAATTTCTTTTCCGGTAACATCCTGAGAAATATTTTCATTATCGAAAACACCTGCCGTGAAATCTTCTATCTCACTGGTATTTTCCTTCAACACATTTCCACAATTACTACACACTGCATCATCTGCACCGATACCGGCATAACATTTTGGACAATACTTTGCCATTGCGCTCACATCCTTTTTATTTTATTTTATCATAAAAACAGAATGATTTCAAAATATAATTTAGGATACAACTTCAATTTTCTTAATTACCTGATCTTCACGCGGTTTATCTGATCGATCCCGATCAACCACAACGATCGCGTCCGCTGTTTCTATTCCCGAAATCACCCTACCGAAAGCCGCATATTGACCATCTAAAAATGGTGCATCATCGACCATGATAAAAAACTGGGAGCCGGCAGAATCTGGCATCCCGGAACGAGCCATTGATATTACGCCTTTCACATGCTTCAGATCATTCACGACACCATTGCCAGAAAATTCACCTTTAATCGTGTGTCCCGGACCACCCATACCACTGCCCTGAGGGCATCCGCCTTGAATCATAAAGCCAGGAATGACCCGATGAAAGATCAATCCATTATAGAAGCCATCATTGACTAAGGTTAAAAAGTTTTCAACAGTTATTGGAGCAACTTCGGGATAGAGTTCCACTTCCATAGTCTGGCCATTTTCCATTTCAATTTTTACAATCGGATTTGCTGTTTCTGACATTATTTCCTCCAAATATTTCTTATAATTTTTACTTCAATGTAGTATACACCAAAAGAAATAAAATGAAAAGCAGTTCTCAAATATCTTAAGATATTTGAGAACTGTGTCTTTAAACAGCGTAGTTATATTCCCCAGTACTCTGGTCTAGACCATAAAAATCGGCATAGCTCAAATCAAAGACATCTTTGTTTTTACTGGAAACATCAATTTTATTCTTAATCAGGTATTGCCAGAATCCTGTTCCGCCGATATTTCCCTGGATTATGACCCCCTGAACGACGCCCTTTTTCATGACAATTTTCTGGTAATTATTGCGGTCTTCCCGTATGAAGATATCGCAATTTTCTTCGACCTCCGGGTTGATGTTTCCCAGGGATAGGGTCGTGAGCCCAAAGAAATTAACTGTATTTTTAAGGGCATAGCGATCTTCATACAAGAGTTTTTCACCCAGCATGTTGATTGCGGCAATCCGTCCCTGTTTCATGGCATTAGGCCAGATCCCGGCAATTCCGGTGACATCTCCGGCGGCATAAATATCGTCGATATTCGTCTTAAGATCATCCCCTACTAAAATGGCATGGTCAGTTGTAATACCAGATCCCTCGGTAAAGTTAAAAGCAGGTCGTACTCCGGCCGCAATAACAATGACATCAGCAGGAATCGCTTTTCCGCTGGCAAGATGGATGGTTTTTCCCCGACCAACCTCGTCAACATCGACTGAAACCACCTTATCCGCTAAAACAAACTCAGTCCCGTTTTTTTCAAACAGCTGTTGGTACGCCTCGGCCGATTTTTGATCAAGCTGTAAACTCATCACAGACTGCGTCATTTCGATAACGGTTACCTTCAAACCCCGCGCGAGCAACGCTACTGCGGCGTCCATACCAACCAGACCAGCACCGATAACGACGGCATTTCGAGCTGTATTACACTCGCTATCTAACAACTGGGCATCTTTTAAATCACGAAACCCATAGACGTTTTTTGACTCCCGGAGTCCCGGGATCGGTGGGATGAAATAGGAAGCTCCGGTGGCAATTAGCAGCTTGTCATAGTTGATATCCCGATTGTCATGGGTTTTTACCGTCTTTTTCTGAGCATCCAGCCCAATCACGGTGGTGTTACTAAGCCAGGTTATCCCATTTTTTTCAAAGAAGTCTTCAGCAATAAAACTGATCCCTTTGGCATCTCTTTCATGACCCAAAAATTTATGAAGCATACAACGTGAGTGAACGCTGTCTTCTTTAGAAATAATCACCACTTCGGTAACTGGTTCTGAGGCTTTGATTGTTTTAGCTGCACTGATTCCGGCTGCGCTGGCGCCGATAATAACGATTTTCATAGGCTTACCTCTTTCACTTCGATGGCTTTCTTGGGACAGGCTTTGACACAGCTGGGTCCGTCCGGTTTATCGTCACAGAAATCACATTTAATGACCTTGGTTCGGGTTTTACTATCTGGCTTTAAAACGCCATAGGGACAGTTCATCACGCACATATAGCAAGCCGCACATTTGCTTTCATCATACTGTACATGTCCGGTTACGGGATCTTTTTCCAGGGCGCCGCTCATACAGGACAGCACACATTCCGGCTCATCACAGTGTCGGCAGAAAATTGGCAGATATCCCTTTTGGGTGTCAAACTTAATAAAATTACGGGTCTCAGCATCAGGACTTTGCATGTTTACGGTGTAAAAATTACTACCTTCCTCATGGGCACTGATACAGGCGATGTTGCAGTTAAGACAACCATCGCATTTGTCGCGATCAATGATGATTCGTTTCATAGATTACACCTCCTTAGATGTTTAATTCCTTGCGTTTCTTTTCAATGATCGCATCGAGCGTTTCGGCTGCTGATTTAGCATTGTCATCAATGATCAGTTGTCCGCCGGTCAAATTCAGCATATCCTGGGTGAACACCTGAACCGCCACTGGGCTTCCGGTAACAAACGGTGGCAATCCTAAATGAAGCGGTAGTCCCAGCGCTAAACCAAAGGCACCATCGGCCAGAGCTTGTTCTTCTAACCATTGTGGTGCTGATAAAACCAGTGGTAATTGCGGTAAATCAACTCCGATGGCTTCAGCCAGTTCAGTGGCAACAAGTTCTAGACGGCCAATTGCCAGACATGGACCGAAGTTTAAGACTGGCGGAATCCCTAAACTTTCACAGACAGCTCGCAGTTTTGGTCCAGCCAGAGATGCCGCTGAAGGTGACATCAAGCCAACATTTTCTAACCCACCAGATGAACAGCCCGCTGATAAAACCAGAATATCTTTAGCAATCAATTCTTTGACCAGGTTAACTGTCAGCACATCATGGCCGCCAGCAGTTAAACTTGAACAGCCTACAACACCAGCAATCCCTTTTATTTCACCTTTGACAATTAGGTCGATGAGTGGTTTCCAGGTTCCTCCCAGGAATGATTTAAGGGAACCCTCACTGACACCAGTTAAAGTATCATCGTTTCCGTGGTCAGCAGCCATGTTCAGAGTAATAACTCCTCGTCTAGCCTGATAGGCAGCGATCACTAAATCAATGATCTCATTGCTCTGGGTTTCTTTTTCTTCAAAAATAAAAGGTTTCATTTCGGCATTAGCTTTTTTCGCAACATCATCAAGACAGATCTGCTTGATTTTTAATTCATCACAGATCGGTTCGATCCCCGGCAAGGTACAATTAAACTCTGATAATACCGCATCAATCGCGCCAGTGGCTAGAATCGCTTCGCTGGTAAAATTATTACCGGCATGACCGTTAAAGACTTCTTGATAATGCTCACCACGCAACTGCAGGTCCTGACCAACACAGGTACATCCGACCAATTTAAACCCTTTGGCACCCACTGCTTTAGCTTTTTTTATGACATCATCCTGAATCAATCGATCTTGTAAGTATGAAAATAAGGAATGCTGATGGCCAGTGATCATGATATTAATATAATCGGTATCAATAACCCGTAAACCCACTGGCGCCAGACGGATGGAAGGTTCCCCAAGCATCACGTCATTTAGCAGATTGGTCAGCGTTAAACCATAAAGACCAGTAGAAATACCTAATTTTAAACAATTCAGATACATATCGACGGGGTCCGAATTTAAATTGGTGGATGTTTTAACAACACCGGCAAATACTTCGGATTTCGCTCCCCCCGGTAGTATCCCCAGTTCTTTCCAACGATCGAAACGTGGTTTATAGGCCATTTTTTCAACCAGTTCCATTTTTATGTAGTCGGGTTTATATAAATCAGCTAAGACCATATCGGCAATTTTTTCGGCACGAGCATATTCATCAGCTTCATCCACTTCAAATATATCTGCCAGCTTCGCTAACGCCAACTTGCCTTTTAATACCCCTTTGCTAGCTGCAGTCTTCTTGAGCATCAGCGCAGTATTTTCGACAATATGAATATAACATCCGGAACCAGCAGAAACTGCTCTCAAAAAGTTTCTGGCAACTATGGTATCGGCGGTGGCACCACAAACGCCTTTTGGTCCGTCGGGTGTGATTCGACATGGTCCATTAGAACAGAGACGGCAACAGATTCCCTGTAGACCGAAGCCACATTTGACACTTTGTCCTTCCATCCGGTGATGGGATGTGTCGACGCTGAGATTGGAAATAAACGTCTCCAGCTTTTGATCAGCACTTGCACAGGTTTTACAGCTAAAATTTGAATTCATATGAAACCCTCCAATAATTTATTCTTTAGATATTTGTATAAACAACTGATCTTAAATTAAATAATATCTTTAAAAGAATCATTCCTATTAAGATCATGTCTAAATTATAGAACTGGAATAAATACTTGTCAATAATCATTCATGATAAATATTTGTCATTCTGAATAATCTCAAAAAATTCAAAAGCCTGATGTTTTGGCATCAGGCTTTCTAGATGTAAAAATTTATTCTTTTTTGATTGCATATAAAAGCAACTTGAAATAATCTCAAGCAAAAAGCGATACTTCCATGCGATTCAGAGAAACATCTTCCGGCAACTTATTCTTAAAATAATCTGCTAGCAGAATTTCTAGTTCGGGGTCATAGTAATCGCAGATACCATTGTTTTCCTTGTTGTATATATGTACATGAAACTGTGTGTTTGCATCAAAACGCATCACTTCCTGATTATCCTTCAATTTTAGAATCAGGCCTTTTTCTGAGAATGTTTCCAATATATTATAAATTGTTCCTACTGACATTACATATCCTTGGTTTTCAAGGGCATCCATCAACATATCTGCACTGGGATGAGATGTCATTTCTGACAACATCTTTAACACACTAATTCGTTGTGGTGTGGCTTTTAAACCTACGTTACGGATCATGTCTGTATACATTTGTATTTTTTTACTTTTCATGATTAAGAATAACTCCTAACTAATAATTTGTGTTTTAATTATAGTATGATTATTCCAAATTGTCAAACTTCTTTTGATTTTTTTAATAAAAAAGTGTTCACTTAATCATTATCTTAAACTTACACACCATTGTCTTTAGACAATCCTGTTAGAAGATAAGTGGTTCTTGAACACTTCGTTTTTTAATTTATTTGTTTAATTACCCTGATCCTGCCGCAGACTATAAATCTTCTCCATACAATGCTTGAATAATATTTTTTGCCGGTTTACTGATGACTTCATAATAAATTTCATTACCCGTTCGGAAGCCTTTAACAATTCCCGCATTCTTCAATTTTGACAAATGCTGAGAAACACCTGACTGAGATACTTCAAGACATTCTTCCATATAAGAAACATTACATCGTCCATTTGCAATCAGTCCTTTTGTAATGCAAAGCCGCACTGGATGGCCTAGTGCTTTAAGAATATCTGCTGTTATCTCGTGGTCTTTTAAGTCCATTTCCATGATAATTTCTCCTTGTGTTAATATTTATATCTACTATCTGATTATTTCACGCTAAGAGTACCGCCAGTACACGCTAATGATACTGGCAGTACTTGAGATGATACCATTGGTTCAC